>NZ_JAIWPJ010000007.1 GCF_020515625.1 Natrinema amylolyticum | reverse complement strand
TCTTCCGTGAGATAAAACGACGTACTTCTTCGTTCTCAAACTGTTTCAGTCACGCACAACCGTCAACAGCTGAATCGTGGCTCCAAGCCTTCGCCGTCTGGCACAATGCTACAAACTAAACACGACCTTCTGACAACTGCGAACAGCTATAATCCTCGTTCTCGTAGCCCACTCATGCATGTGGTTCGGTATCCCACTGCACCATCCTGATCGGAGGTAACTACATGACAGTCATAGCCAGATTCGAGGTTATCCCAGTTCACGACGGAAGCTTATCCGAAGACATCGCACAGGCCATTGATGCGCTCGAAGATTTCGACATCTCATACAAAATGACCGCGACAGACACGGTCATTGAAGCCAATGACGTCGATGAAGTCTTCGAAGCGATCCAGACTGCACACAATGCAGTTGATGCTAACCGGATTATAACGTCTGTGGAGGTTGACGATCAAGCAAGTGATCAACAGGCCGACGATCGTGTCAAATCTGTAGCGGATGTGCTTGGCCGTGATCCAGAGAAGAACATGTAGCGAGACGCCAGCAACGAGAGAACAGCACGTAAAGCGTATTTTTCCGTCAAAAAATCCAGCCACGACCAGCGTAGCGATTCACCTAGTATCGCCGTCACCGCCAAGGATGACAATGCAGTGACTATGTGAAGTACCACAGGTCAGTGACCCGTGGCGTCCGTGTTTACTCTCCGACAGAGGCAACGGACTTTAATTCCTCCCGCGCTTGGCTTGCGCCTCGCGTCGACCCCGCGTCGATAACACCCGAGCTCAAAACGAGTCCGTGGGAGTCGGGGCCTCCACCAGCCCCCGGTGCCGCCCGTCTCACCTTCCGAACGCATGGAAGGGTTTCGAGAGACGGCACATTCTCATCGTGTTTGTCAAACCACTCCTGACACACGCACACCGCAACCTTCCGGTCTGCATGGTCCTGAAACCCACACTCCACGCACTTGAACCGCTTCTTATCACGGTTCGCCCGAGTCGTGTGCAAGCACTCAGTGCGCGGGCACCGCTGGCTCGTGTACTCCGGGTCCACGTCATCTGACGGGATGCCTTCCAACGCTGCCTTGTACGTTATCATATCGCGGAGCTTGGCGAACGGCAGACTGTGCAACCGCCAGTTCATCCGCGTTCCATAGTCGATGTCATCACGCATGTCCATGAGGTCATCGAAAACAAGCACTGGCGTGTCGAACTGCGAGACTCAGTCGACCACGTCCCACGACACTTTGTGCAATTGGTCGTGGACGAAGTCGCGTTCTTCTGTTTGCACGACCTGTTCGAACGCGGTTTGCCCGGCGACCTGCATCCGTTTGCGCTTGGTGAAATACTCGTGACGCACTTTCTTAATCTCCGGGTACTCAATAACCACAGAGTCGCGGGTGTCGCCGTCGCGCGTCATCGTGGCGAGTGCGATACAGTCCTCGTTGATATCGACGCCGACAACTGTATTCGAGTCGGTTTTCTCGCGGACGTCAGCGTCTATGCGGGTGACGTTGACGTGAAGTTCGTGGTGGCCGTTCACCAGTACAACCTCCGCAGTGCCCACGCGCCAGTCGCCCGAGTCGTCTCGGAGTGCGGCGCGTAGGCGTTCCAAGTGATCGGGGCTGCCGGTGAGCGTTCCTCGGACGTATTGGTATTTGAGTGCGGTGATACGGAAGTGGATGTCGCCCGTTTCCTCGTCGAGGGATAGGTCGTATCCCTCGCCATGATTCATCCGAATCGGAAACGGTTCGCGAACGTTGTTGCGCGGTCGCCCGTACTCGTAGTCGTCGTAGTACGCTTCGAGTGCCTCGGTGGCTTTAGCGTGGAGGCGCTGGGTGGTGTTTTTGACATGGTCTGTGCGGTCGACTACAGTGTCTTCAATGTCGTTCCAGTCCCAGCCTTCCTTGTCTAAGCGAAAGATTTCGTTGACGACGCGACGGGCTTCACGCATTCCTGCTGTCAGGAGGGCTGGCCTTCCCTCGGTGATGTCGAGTTGGAAGTCGAGGGTAGTAGTCCGCCCATCCTTCATATCTTAAAGTTATCATGATTGCTTGTAAACCTTCGACGCAGGTTAGTTGTAGGATGGTTTGTCGGCATTCACCCCCGGGTCAGGTGACCCGGGGCACTCTGCCTCGCTCAACTGTAGAGCGGCTCACATTCAAATATCCTCACGGTTGACGGTAGAACACACGGGAAATAGCGGTCTGCGATACCACGCCAGACGAATACACGCTATACGCAGAAGTGGAGACGCACAGGACCATCTACAGAACGGGTAAGACACTGACACCGTAAGCCGATGTTCTTCGCGGCGTTGAGTTCAAGTCACGGCAGTCAGGGGATGTCTGTATACGACTCTGGACTAGTTTCCCTCTGATGGAAACTGTTATGGGGTTTCTATGAGTTTCTATTATTGGCTGATGGTACCACTGGCGAATATAATCGGCGGGCAGAAGACGCTGATCACCCCCCTGAGAGCAGTAGCAAGACCAGGTGAACGGCAAAAAGAGGTAGTAGCGAACGGATGAGCGGGACGCAGACGATCTCGACCGACCTCTCTGAGACCGATATCGAGGAACTCCTGGCCCATCCCTCTCGGCGGTATCTCCTGTACTACCTGCACCGGTATGCTAATCCCGTACAGTTGGCTGATGTTGCCCATCAAATCACGATCTGGAAACTGAACGAGCCAGCGGATGAACACCTCCAGGAACGACTGCAGATCTATCTCGCTCTCTATCACGACCATCTTCCACCGTTAGCTGAAGCCGACGTTGTGGACTACGCGCAGCAGGAGGATATGATCGAACTCGGGCCTACTGCGGAGCAGCTCATCCCTGCCCTCGAGCGGAATTTCCGTGACGAAGTCGTTGATCTCCTGGAAGCAGAACACTGTACGTTTGACCGCTCGCAGTAATACGCTGGATTACTGTCGCCGATCTGCCGTGCGCTACCCGTGAGACGCCAATTAGGGGGATGAATTCAGTCACTGTCCACTAAATATCAGCGAAAATACTATATCTTCGGCTTTCCGCAAGTGTTCTGCAAATGTCGCATATGTCACCCCGAGTTCGTCCGCGAGTTCTTCACCGGTCTTCCCGCGCGGCCAATCGTAGTAACCGTTCGTATAGGCCAATAACAGGACCTCATGTTGACGCGCGGTAAGGAGGCGAGTAAGCGTCTCCTGAAGCTCCTGCTGCTGGAACAAGGGGACAGGATAGTCTTTCTGGCGTCGTGCGGTAATTTCCATTGAGGGATATGTTTCCTGGAAACAGTCAATCACCTCCGATGCAGAATAGATCGCGGGGATCTCGGCGACAATATGAGCGACGCCGTCATCACTTTCTAATTGCGTCGGGATCGCACCAGCGTCAGTCAAACTGATGGTGAAAAACTCTTCGCCCTCACTGATCCGAAATTCGATAATCGCGTTCTTCTCGCCTTCGCTCACGACTCGTGCATCAAAGCCATCATAGGCACGGGTGAAGTCAAGAACCTGATCCGGCGGTGCGCCGCTGATCCGATGAAAGACGGTATAGGCCCCACTGCTTCGCGGCAGTATCTGAATGAGTTCTGCCGTACACCCGGTTTCTGCAGAAAGTGCGACTAACGGATATCGAGGGTCAGAAACTTCGAATTCGACCTCGACAACCGTATTCTCGGAATCGTCTTCTCCGGGTGAGGTCATACGGAGAGAATTGGGATCGACAAGGTTACGCGTTGGCGTGGCATTCGTAAGCAAGTACCATGATATCTCCAAACAGCGGAATCTCCCTGTGAAAGGGAGGGATGTTTAGCAGTCGGTTACTATATCGGTAATCAATATGATGATTAAAGGAGTGACTCCGCCTACTGGGAGCATGGCGAGTGAATCAGGACGGATACGGATCCTTGCCCAGTGTGATGACTGCGGGAATATCTATACATCGGAGCGGCTGACAGATGGCACGATCCGACCAGTTGGTCGCAAGAGAGGCTGCTCATGTGGAACTGAATCATTCACTGAACTAGACAGTGACGGAGGCAGAAGCGATCGGGACGAGTAACCGCCGGCAACGCTTAAACCGACGGTATACAGGGCACCAAACATCAGCATGAAGATCGCCATCATACCGAACGCGAGGGGAGTACCACCAGTTCCGAAGCCCACGAAGACCATCATGAAGAACATTCCACGAGCACCATCGGAATGAGCAGAATGACCCCCGCGATAGCGCCGACTTTCAGCCCGTCACCTGGTTCGCCGCCCTCGAGGAACTTGTTGCAAGCCCCTCGGTGCAGCGGGCGTACTTGCGTTCGGCCTCACCACGATTGCGATCGCCATCTTCGATACGCCGGCATTGATTCGGAAGGAACTTACCGGGTAACTGCCGCAGTTGTCGGTGAGTGATAGGAGATCGCCAGCCGCACAGCTGGGCCTGGGGTCACAAGTATTATCCAGAAATATTATGTAGCGATACTGAGACTGGGAGACGAGGAGGATGAGAGCAGTCCACGTGTCACGCACAGCTATCATGGCACTCGATCCTCATCCTTCTCAGTCTTTCAGCCGACAAATGACCGAATATGAACGAGTTGCCCAGAGAAACTGGGACGCGGTGAACGGAGTGTGGTTCCTGCATGCCTGAATGCGGTGAGTACGTTACCCAGGATTTCATCCGGGTGTTTGGTATCAATGGTGACGTCCACGGCTGTCCCACCTGTACGACCTACCGGGAACTCCAAGACGGGAGCGCAGTGAATCAGCAGGGTGGGCTCTCATGACTACCGACGAACCGGTGTACGTCGCTGCCAGACGCACCCACTACCACACCTCCCCCGACTGCCACGGTCTTACCCGTGCTCGGGAGGTTACCGAACACCCACTCTCCCGTCTCCCGGACGACGTGACGCAATGCAAGTTCTGCTCCGGCGAATACCAACCTCACTCAAGCAGTGACTCATTCGTGACCACACAACTCCTCGAGGACCTCAGTCCAGATGCGGTCGGAAAACGCAATCCTAGGGAACCGAGCGAGTAGGCCGCGAGCAAGATAGTGCACCGTGAGAAGCAAGACCCGCCCGAATCCCGGTCCTACGATGTGGCTGCAGTGGGTTCGTGACCGGGAAGGAAGATGAGATTCTCCCGACCCACAGCGACCTTCGTGATCTCCCCGTCTTCTTCCAAGGTCGACAACAAACGACTGACCTTGGCTTTCGACCAGTCGACTGCGTCAACGATCTCGGACTGTTTCATCCGCCCCCCGTTCTCCTGAAGCAGCCTGTGAACCCGCTCTCGATCAGTGCCAAGCTCTGGTTGACTATGTGATAATTCAACAGTATCTGTCTCACTCCGCTTGACCTGATTCCAGACCACGAGAAGGACGCCGAGAGCCGTGAGCGCACCAAGCCCGAGGACCGCAACAAGCTCGGCCGCAATCCACGCGATAACTGATACGATGTCGATCACTCCACCTGTCTCCAACATAGGATCTGTGGCAGTCATTCCAGGCGTTCTCCATATGATTTCGTTATCGGTCGGATTCCGTGGTGTCACCGCGAACATGCCGATGCGCTCTCAGTACGGGTCTCCTACCACCCTCTTCTCCGTGACCTGCCTATATGATAACGTACCATATATATCTATCAAACCATCAAGAGAGGTGATTATCCTCTCCAGCGGTGTATTCTAGAGCAGCCCGTGATGAGACAAGTCGGGGTGGCTGTGCTGGCGGCATCGAACTGGGATATATCGGGGACATGTGCGAGTCGTTGTCCGCAACTCGACTGTGGCGGGCTACTCCGCGAGTTCCGCGCACCGCTCCCGCGCCGCGTCGCGAACCGCCCCGTCGCTCTCGTCGGTCGGTTCCCAGCCGAGCGCGGCGCTTGCGGGGTACTCGAGTTCAGGAATCGCTCTCGCATCGGCGCGACGGGTCTCGAGGCGCGCTCGCAGCGTGGTTGGAGGCGGTCAGTCGCCCACGCTGACTTCGGGCCGCCAATGAGCGTGTCGGGGTGACGGACGTCGGTGCCGGCGCTGCCCTCGCGGCGGCCCGCTGGCGTCAGCCCGCGCTCACCGGGCTTCGCGGTGTCACCGGCTCGAGCACGCGCTCACTCCTCCGCGGTGCTCTTCACGACGACGAGGTGCCGGTCACTGCTGTCCGCGAGCGTCTCGCCTGTCGCCTCGGCGGCCGCCTCGCGGGCCCAGTCGATGCGTCCATCGTCGTTCGACGGCGTGTCGACTGCCAGAACCGTCACGTCGGCGTCGGAGACGCCGTCGTACAACGTCGTCGCCCGAAGCCAGTCGCCGGCGTGGTTACGAGCAGGGTCTCGTCATCGCGGCGACGCCGCTCGTCTCCCCCGAACGACAGGGCGAGGAGCCCCTCGAGAGCGGCCGCGATGGCTGGCGCCACGGCCGGTTCAGGCTCGTGCACGCGCCCGGCGACGTGGGCTCGGCGCCGGGGCCCCCTGCTGCGTCTCGGGGGGCTGGCCGTGATGGGGCTCGCCGCCACCGAGACGTCGATCGGCGTCAGGGCGCTCGGCCGTCACTCACTGATCGCCGCCACTCTGCGGACGCTAGCGGCTATTCGATCGCCAGATGGGGCGTCTGTGCCGCGGTGTCCAAGCGCTCTGGGCCAGCCCCTTGCGGCGCCGCTCACGGACCGGGGCGGGTCCTGTCGCTCGAGTGCGGTGCGACGGCTGCGTCTGGTATTCGCCAGCGGCGGGCGGTCCGCCGTCTCGCTCGTCGCCCAGTGGCGCTCGACCGGCGTCGGTTCGCTCGCGAGCACGATAGGCGCTGGTCGCCGTCACCGCGATCGTCCGCTCGCCCGCAGTCGCGTCGGTCGTCCTGCGGTCGGTCGACCAGTTGCCTCCCTAGTGTTGCTCTGTCGGCGTCAGTACACTACAGACAGACCCATTAGATTCCTTTTTCAAGCCGATCTCGGATCCCTCGCCAGTTGGCTCGTCCATTGTCGAGCAACCGGCGCAGGTTCGTGGATGGAGACGGAATCCGGAAGCGGATTTGCGGCGTACTCCGGCTCAATATCGATGTTCTGCCCACCATTGCTTATCTCTCCCACGGTGGTGAACCTGTCGCACCACGGTCTCGAGGGTGTCAATCGCGGTGCACGGGTTCGCCGCCGTGCGGTCGCGCTCGGTTGCTCGGCGAGCGATTGGTGGCAGTTACCGCTCGCAAGCGGATTCCGATGGCCACCTTCTGGGCGTGACTACAAAGTCATGCTCTAATGATAATAACCAATCTCAATTATATTTTGCCCCATCGATAATTATCCCTCCGTCTTGATTGATCGTCACTTGGTGATCAGACACTTGAAACGTTATTTCCCATGTTCCTCTTTCCATCTCTCCCAATTTTCTCAAAACATCAGGGTCGATGTAGTCATGAAGATTATAGTCTAACTCGGTTGGTTCCAACCCATCGGCATCAGCCAAGCATTCAATCACCCTCGTAGTGAACTCGACACTATCCAGCTTCATGCAACTCCTCGAAAATTTCACAACCACCAATTAGTGTCTCCGGGAACTGATCGAGTGATTCAATCATCTGTTCAAAAACGATTTCGACTTCCTCGTAACAGGGACCACGCTGGACGCAAAACGGATCGTGCTCCCATCGAATGTACCCCGCATCAGCTAACTTTGGAAGGTGATGATGTTCTAGTTGTAGCTGTAATGTTTCTGGATCTGTTGATACATTCGGTGATTGTGCGGCTTCGGGCAATGGAAGTCGCCGTTCCTTCGGAACATCCAGTAACGAATAGATCACCATGCGCCGTGATTCGTCAGCAAGTGCCTCATGGAGCTGATTCCATCGGTCAATAGCCGATTCGTTCCCTCCGGTCCAGTCAGTGTCCATAACCCCACTAGAGTTTACAGGCGTTTATAGATGGCATGTTTAGACATACCATGATTAGCTCTAAACGGAGAGTCTACTCCAACCGACCACTAGCACTGTCGCCATTCGTAATCTGATCACACAAAGTGCCCTATTTAGCTGACTTGGAGGGCATAAGGTTAGAGATACGCCGACACCGTCGCATACGGCGAGCCCGTGACCGTGCGCGCCGACCTCACTGCGAACGGAACGCCGATCGACGACGTCCCACTCGTCGTGTTACTCGGCGGGCAGCGACTGGGGCAGGCCGAACCGAGCACCGGCACGCTCGCAACGTGCGTCACGATTCCCGCCTCCGTTCCCGCCGGCGAGCGGACGCTTCGGGTCCGGCTCCCGTTTGAGGAGCGAGTGCTCGCGGGCGTCAGCGCGGCCACGACCGTCACCGTGGTGGAAGTCGACCCCGAACTTGCCCTGACGGCCACTCGGACCGGCGAGCGGCAACTCACCGTCGACGGCGTCCTCGAGGCGAACGGCGATGCCGTCGCGAACGAATCGATCCAGCTTCGCGCCGACGGCTCGCCGATTGCAACGACCACGACGGACGAGACCGGCTCGTTCGACACCTCGGTGATCGTGTCGGAATCGATCGCCGACGGGACGGTCCCCGTGACCGCCATCTACGACGGCACGGGCTCGAACCTCGGAGCGACACGGGCGGCGACGACGGTCGAGTTCCCGGCCGGCTCCGAGACCGCGGCGCCATCGTGGGCCTGGATCTGCCTCGCAGCGGTGGCCGTCGGGGCCCTCGTCGGCGTCGCGTATCTGATCCGGCGGTCGTCGGCGCCGCCACCACCGACACGGCCGGCCGAGTCGGCCGTTCCCGCAGCTGAGCCTCGGCCGTCGCCCGAGCCGGCGCCGCCCCCGCTCCTCGAGCCGGCAACCGACCGCCTTGTGAGTGGCCGTCCGAACGCCGCGATCACCGCCTGCTACGCTGCCCTGCGAGAGCGCCTCGCGGCGCGGATCGACGCGAGCAGCGCACTCACCCACTGGGAGTTCCATCACCGATGTCTGGCACAGACGGACGACGATGTCGACGAGGCGTTGCAGACGGTAACGGAGGGGTACGAACGGGCACGGTTCGATCCGGCTGGTGTCTCCGAGAGCGAGGCCGAGGCGGTCCTCGAGCACGCCGAGCAGCTCTACGAGACGACGGATGTCGGTTCGACGCCTGCGTCGGCGGACGACTAGTAGTGGATACTAGTGGACGGTTTGCCAGTCCCTACCGCCGCTAGGCCGGCGGGCGATCGGGTGTGCACTGCCGTTCACGAGTCGATGGAACCTATTCATTGGAAAATTAGCGTAGTTGGACGAGCGAACCGGCCGCTGCGAGCCGACAACTGGCTGGTGGTTCACAACCATTAGCTATTTACTACGGATATACCATACCAGTTATACTCGGCGAGCGCTTCGACGAGACATGCGCATGCAGCTAGCCCCTTCCGATTGTCGTTTGCGATAACGTCGACTGTTTTCCACACGATCTGGGACCTGGGGGAACCAGATCCTCGCGGACAGTTCCGTCTTCACGCTCGCGGTACCGCAGCTTTGCCCCGTTTCAGAACCAACACCTGACTATCGTTCGGTCCTCGATACCGTCGTAGCCGATACGGTCGATCGCTGGCAGGTCGCGTAGTTCACTAGTCATTGATGGCATCAGCCATTCCAGTTCACACAGGCTCGAATCGATAGCCATTCCAGGCCTGACTCTCTGGGTCCCGAATCCCGGCACCCGGCTCGCGCAGTTCCTCGACGGAGACCGCTCGGACCTTGTCACCGGTCTCGACATCGTCAGTCGTCACCTGTCCGATCGCCCGAACCGCCTCGCCGTCGACGTCGAATTCGACGATCGCAAGCGTATTCGGCTCACGGACGCCGGGCGGCGTTGCTGTCGAGGTCGTCCACGTCACGACCTCGGCGGTGTATTCGCTGAGATCGATCGTCTCCACCGGTTCCGCGCCGTCGGGGCCGCGCGGATGGCCAGGATAGCTGATCGAACCGTCCGCATAGCGCGTTGCTTCCATTGTCATTCTGCTGCCTCCATGATGGTGGTGATCACACAGTTGCCGAAACCGCCGACGTTACAGCAGAGACCGACGTCGGCCTCAACCTGTCGTGGACCGGCCTCGCCAACGAGCTGTTCATAGATTTCGACGGCCTGGGCGACGCCGCTCGCGCCCAGCGGGTGGCCCTTTGACTTCAGCCCGCCGGACGTGTTGACCGGCAGGTCGCCGTCCTTCTCGGTGTACCCCTCTTCGACGAGCTGCCAGGCCTCGCCCTGTTCGGCGAAGTCCAGCCCTTCCATCTGGAGAAACTCAAGGATCGTGAACATGTCGTGGAGTTCAGCGACGTCGATGTCGTCAGGCTCGTAGCCGCTCATCTCGTAGGCCTCTTTTCCGCTCTCGACGACACCGCCCATCACGGTCGGATCCTCGCGCTCGTGGACGACGTGCGTATCCGTTGCTCCAGCGACACCAGCGATCACGGCGTAGTCGTCGGTATACTCTTGGGCGACCGATTCCGGACAGAACAGCAATGCGGCCGAGCCGTCCGTAACCGGACAGAAGTCGTACAACCGCAGCGGGTCGGCGATGATCGGTGACTCCACCACCGTCTCGAGATCGACCTCTCTCTGGAACTGCGCGTTCGGATTATCGACGCCGTTTTTGTGATTCTTGACCGCCACTTTCGCGAGGCTCGCACGGGGCACGTCGAACCGCTCGAGGTAGTGGCGCGCGGTCAGTCCCGCGAAGGACGGCAGCGTCACGCCGTGTTTGTATTCGACGGGGTGGCCGATCGAGGCGATGATATCGGTCGATTCACCGGTCGTCTTGTGGGTCATCTTCTCGCCGCCAACGAGCAGCGTCATCTCGCTGGCGCCGCTCATGATCGACTGCCAGGCGGCGTAGATGCCGGCCCCACCGCTCGAACTCGTCTGGTCGACCCGTTGGGTGTACGCCGGCATTGCGTTGAGATCGTGAACCAGCGCGTTCATCACACCCGTCATCCCTTCGAACTCGCCGCTGGTCATGTTCGAGACGTACAGGTGGTCAATCTCGGCTGCGTCGACACCCGCGTCGTCGAGACACTCGCTCCCGGCCTCCGCCAGCAGGTCCAGGATCCATTCCTCGCGTTGCCCGAACTGGGTCATCGAGGCACCGATCACTGCCACCCGCTCGCTCTGTCCGTCCGTAGCTTGGGTGGGAGCCATCACAGGTCGATCCCTCCATTGACGTCAATCACTTCACCGGTTATGTAGCTCGCCTCCTCGCTGGCAAGATAGCGGACGAGTCCGGCGATCTCGTCCACGCTGGCGAACCGCTCGAGGGGGATCTCCGCACGGAGGTCGTCCTGGATGTGGTCGGGAATGGATTCGACCATCTCGGTGCGGGTGAAGCCGGGTGCGATGCAGTTGGCTGTTGTGCCCGCGTCCGCCAGTTCGAGTGCGAGCGAACGGGTGAAGCCGAACAAGCCGCTTTTCGCCGCTGCGTAATTCGCCTGGCCGACGTTGCCCTGCTTGCCGATCACGCTCGAGATCGTGATGATCCGCCCGTTGTCGGCCTGCTCGAGATCGTCGTAGAATGCCCGCGTACAGTTGAACGTCCCGTTAAGCGAGACGTCGATCACTTGGTGCCAGTCCTCGGCCGTCATGTCGGCGAACGTCCGGTCAGTGGTGATCCCGGCGTTATTGACGAGGACGTCGATCGGGCCGACCGTCTCTTGAATCATCTCGTGATCGCTTCGATCTCGTCTCGGGCGGTGACATCAGCTTGAACTGGATGGCCCGTTCCGTCGGTGTCGGCGTCAGTAATCGTGTCGGCAACGTCGTGGGCAGCGTCCTCTGACGAGCGGTAGTTAATGACGACGGTCGCGCCGTGCCGTCCCAGCTCGTGGGCGATGCCGCGTCCGATCCCGCGTGACCCGCCAGTGACCAGACAGGTTCGACCGGCAAGCGGTTGCTGGGACGGGAGCTCCAACGCGTCCTGAGACTCGATGAGTTCTACTGTCATTGCTCTCCTTCCAACAGGACCGTCTGCCGGGTATTGTGGGGACCACTACCGCTTGCCGGCATCGTCCCGGACGTCCTAGCTGGCATAGCCAGCCTCTGTGCGCTGGATAAGCTCGTTTTCGACAAGCGACGTAAGAATTGGCAGAAGTGTGAGTTTCGGCATTCTCAGCATCTGCTGAAGGTCGGTTACTGTGGCTTCCTCCTGAGCCTGAAGGGCCAGGTAGATGAGTTTGGCCTGTGGTGAGGTAAGCCCGTCTGGCACCGTTACTTGGTGTTTACTCGTGGACATCATATCCATCGAAGCCGGCAACGACAGGAAATATAAAGATTGGTAGATGTGTGTGAACAAGAGCCGTGAGGGACCGTGATATATTGGTCTTCGATAATAGGAGGAATTGACCCAGGGGGCCCACGGGAATGAACGCTGACCCAGCCGATACCCGGTGATGAGCAGAGATCACTGATCCACCGGAATGATGTCCACGAGTGGCCGTTGTTCGACGGCCAACCGTGTGTGGCGATCCAACCACACGACCTGGATCGACTGCATCCCCTCCTATGTGCTCAAAAGATAAATCCGCACCACCAACATAGTTTGGACACCCATGATTACTGTGAGATCACTAAGACGGTGCCGGTACATAAGCCCCGTCAACAGACTGATCCACGAAAGACGAAATGTGGTCTCTTCGTGTATGCGTCACACGTCGAGATCGTGGCGACAGATGTCCCGATAAGAATTGACGACGGAACTCAAACAACCACTCTGGACCGATGGAAATTGTGTTTTAAAGAGTCGGGAGAACACCAGTAGCTGCTAAAGAGAATAATAACAATCACTCGGATTTGGGACGGACTCCTGTTTGAGTGATACAGAGGAGAGATAGTCATAACACAATTGCTTTTGTTCCAGGGGGGAGCAACGGTCAGTACAGGCCAAGTCGTTAACAGATGCTTCTCGAGAAGTCGCCCTGTAACAAAGTACACTAGTTAACCGACAGATAGACACGCCGAACTTAATACGATGATCCGACACACCTATCCGCCGCCCGATGTCCGACGCGATCACACCGAATTCTGACTAAACGCAGATCTAATGCACATATCCACTTCAAACGATTAGTCCGACGAGCGACAGCAGGCACCTCTCAGCCTCCGCCGCGGACGACGTGACCGTACTTCAACAGCCCGACGAACACGACACCGCCGATCGCGTTCCCAAGCGTCGAGAGGACGAGAAACGCGATGTAATCCACGAGCGTGACCGTCGGTGAGAGAAATAGACCAAACAGTACCTCCACATTCCCCGCGATGGAGTGGGGGAGGTGGAGGATGCCGATCGACGCGGTGACGAGCCACACAAATAGGACGCGGCCTACCGTTCCCTGTGCGGCCGTCACCAGCCAGGCCACCAGCCCCATCAGCCAGCCCGCGAAGATGCCGGCGACGAACAGCCATTCGAGATCGTGATTGACGAGCTTGTGCGCGATCGATTCGAATGCTTCTGGTGAGGCGACACCGAGATTCGGCATCAATGTAACGACAAGCAGCGTGAACAGCGCACCCCCGACGACGTTGCTGACGTAGATTACTCCCCAGAGGTGAGCCAGTTCACGGGTCGTTGCTCGACCGGCGAGCACCGGCATCACCGCGATGGTCGTGTGTTCAGTGAACAGTTCCGATCGTCCGAGGATGACGAAGATGAAGCCAATGGAGTACGCGCTCGCCAGTAGTAACTCCGTTCCGAGATCACCGTACCCTCCCTGCGAGAGCGTCAACATCACCGCCATCAACAATGGTCCGAACCCGATGTCGAGACCGGCCGAGAATCCTGACAGCGCGAGCCCTGTTGTTTCGCGGCGTATCTCGTGTTCTCCACTCTCGATGAGCGATCTGAGGATCGCCGGCGTCGGGGTCTGTTCGGTGACGATCGATCCGTCAGCGGACGGGTCCTTGTCCGGCCCCGGTTCACTCTCGCTCACGGACGTTCCCCCGATCGTGCATCGTTCTCACTCGGTCGCCCCAGACACAGGTCATGTGTAAATACTGACCGCTCATCCGGGAGATCCTGTTGCCTTCACATTCACCCCTTCTCTCGACCCGTCGACCCGACCGCGAGATCGCACTCGAGATATGTGAATCACTCAGTGAGAGGCGCGGAGACGAACCGCAAAACCCCCGAATGATCGGTGCTCATCGAGGTCGTGGCAGGCCTCGAGGAGCAGCTGGTACTTGCGGTCCTCCACTGCGTCATCTTTCAAGTGGCGGGTAGAGACAGCAGTTGTTGTGGTGTCGGAACTTCTATGGCCGTTCACGTACGATTTAGCTGCCAGACGTATCGTTGGAGAGTGCTAAATTACAATTCACTGCAGTTTCGACAGGGACAGCTATTAGACAGTGTAGGAAACCGATAGAATACTATTCAACCGATTTTGCTCGATTCTGGAAGTCGCCGCCACACTTCTCACACTCGCCAGGGTTCGTCTCGGCCTTGACTATCCTCCCATACTGAAGGCACTCATACTCGGATGTCATTTCTGAAGTATCGTCTTCAACGTCTTGATCACGATTAATCCCCAGGCAACGGCAAGAAGGTTTATGAGGTTTTGGTAGAATTCCTAACACATGCTTGGCCACTCTCAGAACGGCGCCGCTGATGAGTTACTGGATACGTTGAGTCACCCCATTCGGCGTCGGCTACTTTTCAGTCTCTATGAACAGAACCAAGGTGGCAGTGAACTGCCACTTCACCGGGTCTCAGGTCTTGCGTTCGAGGAAGAGAACACGCTGGCTGCGCTGTATCAGAAGCATCTTCCGAAACTCGAGGCGAAGGGGTACGTACGGTGCGATAGTGGCGAGCACACGATACCCAACGGTCCAGAGTGGGTCCAAATCGAACCGCTCCTCAGATTGGTCCACACCCATCTGTATGAGCTTCCACGCCCAATACGGGGTACCCGTTCAACGCCGTAGCTCCCACAGGCAGGTCTCCTTTCGAGGAATCACTCGTTGGTGGTGACCTCCTCCCCAACGGAAACGGAGCGGGAGCGGTGCTCTCACGCAGTCGGGCGGAGCCCGACGACGCCGGGGCTTCCCATCCCGCAGGGTGGGATAGGTTGCTGGTTTGCGACCCAGTCGGCATGACAGGGCTACTGGCGGGGCGACACCGCCGTTACTCCGCTCCCGGTCTGGGACTCGGAGTTATCCCACCTTGCGTCGGGACGGCGTCCACAGATGCCCTATCTGGCATTCGTAGATGATCTCGGGGAGTTCGTCCGAGTCAATACCTGGGTGTGCAGCAGGTGTTTCGACGAGCGATACGGGTTCACCGCAATAATCGCAGGAGTGCATGGTGACGAGAGCACGATTTAACAGCGGTATATAAAAACCTATGTCAGACGATACCACTATCCACACCCGCTGATTACGGCGAATCAGCGGTGGTAGGTTCCCGCGTCGGCACCACGGCGAAGCGTATCCAATCGGTGACGGCCTCCCGGCTCGTCACTCACACCCGAGAGATTGCACCGTCTCCGGGAAAACCGTGCTACTTCTTCAGAAGAAACCGTGGAAGGAGGAGTACCCGACCATCAATGCTTGCTGGGCTGTCTCGTCCGTCAGCACGATGCGATACCGATGAGCGTCGGCAGTGAGAAACCACGTGGACGAAGACCACGATTTGAATCCGAACGGGAGCGCGTTTCTCCGGCCCTTCGGCCCTGGGTATTCGCAGTTCACGAACCTCACTTACGCGGGATCCGTTACTGAGCCTTCTCACTCGACCACCATGGTGGACGAGTTATGGGCCGCGTTAGTCTCCTTCGAGGCGTTCACCTTGTTCCCTGTTACGGGGGCTTTGGTTGTACCTCTAACTCGACTCTTCCTGTCCTCTCTGGACATTCGAATCGAATCGTCCGGTGAATCCTCGTGGCTTCGCCCGCTACTATGCTGTATGATACCACGGGGCATAAATCTTCGCTCACCGAAATCGCAGTGTTTCGTTGTCTGATCAGTGAGAGGGACCGGTTTTCTGCTGTGTCTGGCGGCACTCGACCGCCTCAGTGGCCGTCACGACTGGACAGACGTGGACGTCGGAGGTGCGAGAGCGGACACCGCGTCGGCTGCTGCGGGTC
The DNA here is from genome assembly GCF_020515625.1 of Natrinema amylolyticum. NCBI lineage: Archaea > Methanobacteriati > Methanobacteriota > Halobacteria > Halobacteriales > Natrialbaceae > Natrinema > Natrinema amylolyticum. The sequence continues at coordinate 124,104 of NZ_JAIWPJ010000007.1, read as the reverse complement.
GGGAGTCGACTCCAGTGCTCGTCCGGCACGCATCCGTCGGACGGGTCAGTTGTCGGTGTGATCGGTGGTCGCCAGTCGGTTGAGACACATGAAACACGGAGTCTGGTCACGCGAACAGCGATCCGTCTCCCTGCTCTCGGATGGTCTCCGGCCGGTCGACTGGGTCGCGGACGTTCTCGCTCACGTCACGCTCGAGGCCGCCGTGCTCGGGTTCAAGCGCATTGTCCGCCCATCGGTCGAGGTAGACGCGCTCGGATTCGCAACAGCACTCATTTCCGAAGCTGAAACGTTCTCACTAGCCTCGTTCCAGTTTCAGTGCGTTCACTGCTCCGTGCCCAGATTCGAAACGACGCTCAGCGTCCTCCGGAATCGCCGTCTGCAATCGGTCCGCTCGCCAGTATCGTCTGGGTCGTCGCGCGAACCGTCCCCCGGAGCGGCGTCCTTTCGTGGGTCGTGCGCTGGGTCTTCATGGGGGGAGTGATTCCGCCATTCGGCCTCTTTCTCCTCGCCACACTCCTTGGCAGCGGGCTCGGTCGTGACCTCGCACGGGCGCTCCTCGACGGCGAGGTTCGACTCGCGGTCGGGATCCTCGCGGGGATCGACTCCCTTATCTCGATGCTGTTGTCTGGCATCTCGATGGGGACCCGCGCGTGGCCGACAGTGCGACACTCGAGAACGCGACGGTCGGGCCGACCGTTCACGTGATGGACGGTGCGACACTTGTTGATGCGACGGTTGCGGACGCGGTGATCTTTCCGGAGATACCGCTCGAGGAGACGGCCCTCGAGCGGTCGATCGTCGGTGAGGGAACCCGCCTTACCGGGTATTCGCTCTCCGAGGCGTTGCTCGGCTCTGGATTCCAGGTCACGAATCGTTCTGAGTCACCAGCTAACGAGTCTGTTCTGAGTTGGCTGTGTCCCGTAACGATGCCACGATCATGGCCCACTCACTGCGGGTGATAAGTCGCACACCAGCGGGATTGCCAGTGCTGCACGAAAGCCGGTGGACGAGCGGGCCGCCCAGTCTACTGGTGGCTCGAGGCTGCTACGTCGGCCTCGGTATACGGTGCACAGACTCGCCGGAGTCCCTCCTCGAAGTCGATCGCGGGTTCCCAGCCGGTCGCCTCGCGCATCGTCGAGGAATCAGCGCAGGTGTCGTGGACGTACACCGACTCCGGAATCGGGTTCTCGACGTATTCGGGCTCGACGTCGGTCCCGAGTTCCTCGGTGAGCATGTCGACGACGGTGTTGAAACTGTAGGCGTTGCCCGTCCCCAGATTGTAGATCCCGGTGAGCTCATGGTCGGCGGCCTGCTCGAGCCCGCGGACGATATCCGAGACGTGGGTGAAGTCTCGCGTCTGCGTGCCATCGCCGTAGAGGACGGGCGCCTCCCCGTTCGCGATATCGTCGGCGAACTGGGCGATCACGTTGGCGTACTCGCCTTTGTGTTCCTCGGCACCGCCATAGCCCTGATAGACCGAGAAGAAGCGCATGCCAGCAACGTTCATGTCATAGTGATTGGCGAAGTACTCGCCGTAGCGCTCCCGCGCGAGTTTCGAGGCTTCGTAGCCCGTGTTGACGGCGACCGGCATATCGACCGGCGATGGCTCAGTTCGGCTCCCGTAGATCGAGGACGTCGAGGCGTAGACGACCGTCTCACAGCCGTCCTTGCGAGCCTGTTCAACCACGTTGACGAATATCCCTCAACGTTGACGCGGGCGCCCTTCGTTGGGTTTTCCTCGTGCATCGCGTAGGAGGAGAGCGCCGCCAGATGGAAGACGACGTCGACGTCAGTGGGGAGGTCGTCCTCAAGGACGCTGCGACTGTGGAACGTCACGTTGTCGTCCAAATTTGCGGGCGTCCCGAGATACTCGTCATCGATCACGATTACGTCATTGTCCTGTGCGAGGTGATTCGCCAGGTTCGAGCCGATGAATCCCGCACCGCCCGTGACGAGAACTCGTGTATCGTTCATCAGACCAATAGTGGCAGCACGCTCAGATAACTACCCGGGTTCTTATGGGCCGATTGCTGTGTCAGCAGGCCGCCACACGAGTGGGGCTGGCAGACACGCAGTGAGAGCAGTAGTGCCCGATCAAGAACGGGTGCTACCAGGGAGTGCATCACCTAGTACTAGTGGTAACGCTAGCCCGCATGTGACTAGTAGCTACGTGCTACCACGTCAAGTCCTCGTAGGTAATGTCTATAAGTTATTCGACGCAGAATTGAGACTGAATAGAACATTAAAATATTCGGAGAAGAAGAGGCGGATGATTCTCGGACCGACTTCGTCTCGTCGGCCACTGCCAGGTTAGGACCGCCCATCGAGCCCCGCCCGCAGTACGGCCAGCGTGGCAGCAGTGCTCTCGGTCAGAACGTTTGCTTCCCACCGTCTGAGTGATTAGCCCGGTCACCACCGATTATATATAATTGAAGAGACTCACTGAACTAGATAGCGCTGGGTCGGTTTCACGGGGGTTGACCCCGCCAGCATCCGTGTCGCCTCGTTTGGTCGGGAGCAGTGGCTGTATTGTTCGTACCAGTGAACGTCTCGCTAGTGTACTCTGAAGAGGGAGCGATGATATCGGCGCACCTCTCCGAGACCAGTCTAGCGCATCCAGGAAGACTGCAGCCCCAAACGCGAGACCGATACCCACGACGATCCGAACCACAGTGACGGTGATCGCGATGAGTGATGACTCGCGTGATCACGCCGATATTCAGCGCGTCGCCTACGAACTCGAACCTCTCCGTGACTACGTCACAGCCCTTGCGGACCGCGTCGACGCACTCGAGGCCGAGTGCGACCGGAAGGACGATCGGATCGACGACCTCGAAGCGGACATCGATGCCCTCGAGCAACAACTGTCCGAGTGCGAGTCCCGGACGAGTCAAACGGAACGCACTGCGGAGGCGGCTCTCGGGAAAGCAGCCGCCAACAAGGATCGCGTCTCCGAACTCCAGTCCCGCGAACTCGAGAAAGGGGCTGACCTTCGAACGGATACCGTTGGCCCCACGAAATCGAGGTCGCCGGCGATCCAGGCGGGGACGGACCACACACTTCGGGATAAATGATGCTAGCTCCTGCAGGCGGCGAGAACCAAGCAAGACGTGTCGCACGGGCACGGCACCCACGTGGCGGGGCAAGCACCGTCGCCCGCAACCGGCGGTGTTGCGGCCAGTTACCGGTGGCGCGGGTGCATGCTGGTGGCCGAGCGTGACTCGAGGCGCGCGGACTTCAGCGAGGCCCCTTGGCACCCGCGCTCCCCGTGGCAGGTGGCGGCCGGCCACTGCGCCGGCAGCCAGCCCGTGTCAGTCCTAGCGCGGTGTCCGGGCGCGACAGCGAGCCGGCCCACCACCGCGCTGTCCGCGAGCGCGGCGGGGTCCCCTCGCCTCTGTCGCTCGCGGTGGTTGCCTGCCCATCCCGGAGTCTTGAGTCAGTCTCCGGCATGCGACCACTATGTGCAGGGCTCGGTTCCAGCGGAACTACGAGTGTATCTGTCTACATCTAGCACCCGCCCAGCCCCGTTCGGGTTTGGCCGCCGCTCTCGCGTCGTGGGCCAGTTGCTCCCTCCACCGGTGGGCCCGCTCGGCGATCGTCCCTACGGGCGAGATGGCCACGTCAGGGCCGCGTCCGCAACGCCCACCGGGCCCACACCGGCGCCCACTCACACGCTTGGCGGCCCTCGAATTGGGCACCCAGCGTCCAGCTGCTCTTGTCGTCCATTGCGGGTGGCGTGGCAACGACCACGGCGTGGGCGAAAGGGAGGGTACTGAGGGCCGAAGCGGTTCGTCGTTCACCATATCGTCCCGAAAGAGCAACCAGAGGGTTTGGCCACGCTCTGTATGACGTGTCACGGTGCAGCTCATCATGAGAGTCTCTCCCCAGCTCTTTTCCCAATCCACAGCAGGGTTCAACCGAATAGAACCGGGTCCCTTGCGCGGAATACCAGCGGCTTCTGGATTAACGCCTCCGTCGAAGGGGGATGGAAGGTGGGCAGGATACTGCCTCTGACACACCACCTGAATTGGGATGACGGCCCTGCCCTACTCCTCCGTATGGCAGTCGGAGTGATATTCGTGTCTCCAATACAGTTAGGTATCTCGAGAAAACGCCAGCCAGAGGCCAGCGTTTAAGCTCCCATCCGTCATGTAGTGTGCCGATCGGGGTGGGTCTGAAATCAGGACCGATGATGTTCGGTGGGCCGACTTCAGGTCGGGCGAGAGTATGTCCCGGAGTGGATCGAGGAGTGGGTGTTCGACTTGATCCGCCCCATCTCTCGCCAGCCGCGTCTTGGAACCAGTGGATTATCAACTTATTGGCTGATCGACACTATTCCTAACAGTTACTAGCAATAGTCAAGACTGATTACGTGCCACCGATTCCCCCAGAGGCACGCCCTCATCCACTTTGAGACGCTCTCTTCACGGGTGACCAACTGGGGTTCCGACGCAGACTACGAGTAGGTTCCAACTGTATCACAGAGACCGCTGTGTCGGATGGCCGGGTGGGGGCCGGCCCTCCAAAGATGCCTGACACAATGCAGGGGCAAGAACCAGCACTGGATCACACTGATTGTGGGAACGGGATGCCCCATGCACGTATTCTGTGACTGGTGACGCTACTACATGTTATCGACCCGACGAACTGTTGGTCTGCACGGACCGGATTTCTCGAGTCCACTGCAGACAGGAACGGTCCGTCGGGCAGGGGATGCCACCTGCTATAGCTCGACGGGCATGCTGGCACTGTGCAGGGGATGTATGTCTGGATGTCGCCGGTCGCGGAGCCCCTGCGCACGGGTATTGGCATGTAGTCCCAATAAACGATTGCTATCAGATATCCTCACACGTCACCCAAGCATGGCGAAAGGGGTAGTGAGCCCCGTTGTTGCCAGCAGTCCTCCAAGGCTATGGGTGCAAGCGAGTGTTCGTCGTGATCTGTCTTCGGCCAGTGCCAGCCGGAAGCAGATCACATAAACATTGCGTCACTCATTCACATAGTCGTTGGGCCGACTGTTGCAGGGTGGGTTGCGGAGCCGCACGGTCTTGTAGCGGGTCGCTACAGAGATATCGCTGTGAGAGAGACGCCAGCGCAATTCAATCAGCCTCGAGCCACGTGTCCAGTTCGTCACACGCGCCGTCGGCGACGACCAAGTGGACGTCCGCAGCTGGTTCATCCTGTTCGGTTGTCTCGCGTTTCAACGTGACGTAGTACTGCGGGTCAGACAGCGGGACCGTTGTGTCGGTGACCGCACGCGGCCGTCCCCCTCTCTGTTGGTCGTCCGCCTCGCGACTGTCGAGACACGCCACCTTTGACCTCCTCCACGCCCTGAAGACGTGGAATCCGACCATCGGATTTCCGCTGAGTGCGGCGTTCGAGGTTCCAACCCGCACTCAAGGGGAACCGGCGACACACCGGGGGAACTCTCGTTTCCTCCCCTGTATAGGGCTGTGGCCCGGTCAAATAGGCCCCATCGAATACCATGTCATCGCCGTGTGAGGAACAGACCGTGCTCCTCACCATCCCTTGTCTGTTCGGGAACGGCCTCTCACGGTATTCGTAGCACCCTATGTTACGTGCTATCACACTAAAACGATTACGATGGCAATCCGTCCCGATCACCGGCTGCGGGTGACACGCTGCGCCTACCGCTCGACCTGCGCCTGAAGACGCAGGTATGCGCTCGAAATTTGTATCATCACGGCTGGACAGGAGATCACCCACAGAAGCGGTGTGTTTAGAATTGAGTTTCAGGCGTCTCGGCATCAGGGAGAGCGATGACGGGAAGTGCGATCTTCCGAGATACTCACTCTACATGTCCCAACTCGGTCACCAAGAGCGTTCCAGAGGTCGCTGCATATATCGAACCGGATGTATGCCGAAATGAGGTCACTACCCAGGACGATCGCTGTACTCGAGTAGGACTGACGATACAACTTAGTGGTAGTTCAGAGTAGTTTTATATACTCGGATATGATAGTGTATCCCACACTCGCGGCCCACTGTAGGAATGAGCTCCTGCGGTGCAACGGGCTACCCCCAGCGTTGCACCCTGCTGTGCGGCGACGCCGCGAGTGTTTCCCCCACCCCCAGTCTCAAAAATTCCCACTACTGGTTCTCCTCCGTGAACGACAGTAAGAGGCCCAAATGAGTTGCAGAGGTGTTTCCTGCGAGGGATTCAACCTAGTCGTTCGGTAAGTGGATCTCGCCACACGGTAGAGAGAGCAGGGGGAGTGTTCTGGCTCCGGTTCTCACACTCCACAGTCACAACTCGGGGGTTGGTCCTCAAGCGGGACTGGTGATCGGCGGTGAGTAGTTCCTCTAGGTGGCTCTACGTCGCCCTGATACCTGGATATAACCGGAACTCCACTATCGCAAACGGTTGGTACATCAGTCGGCAGCCGGCTGCAAAGGCGGGAGTAGCCTTCTGGTTGCTGGCCGTCTCGCCGTCTATCTCAATTCCCTTCTCAATGGTCATATCGCGGGCATCGTCGGCGTCTCTCGCGAACGTATCGTACCTCGCCCGCCGTTCCGGTCTCAGTAGCATCGCCTTTTCGCGGAGCAATTTGTCACGCCGATCAGCATCTCCCTCAGAGGCGTGTTTCGTTGCAGTCTCTCTCATCGAATCCTCGAGCCGGCGAACAACTGCCATAATAGGTCTTTATCAAACTGATCGGAAGCCTGCCGCCAGCGTCGACACGGGTGTGCTGGACGCGGCTCACGATCATGACGCGTCGAGACATGACGCTACGAGCGACGCGCTCGAGGCGGTCTACGATGGGACCGTCGGACAGTCATCCGTGAGCGACGATCTCGACGATGAAGCCGTGCCACTGACGCGCGCGAAGCGGGTCGGTCATGCCAGCGAAGCACCTCTGTGAGAAACGCTGAAGTGGCGTGTCGTATCCACAGCCATACGGGATGCGCCGAGTGTCAGCGGCCGTATTCGACGATGCCGTTGTGATATCGACCAGTCCGCCGAGCAAGCGCTGAGCGTCACCAATGCGACCTCCGGTGCGCTGTATCGGCGTCATGAGCTTGAGCCGAGAGCTTCGCTGGTATTGTGCGCCGCATCGATCCGACAGCAGTGTGAGTAGGAACCAGCAGTAGTGGCACCGCAACGTCGTCATGACGGACAGCGACCTCCCGACACACCCGGCGCGGGCGTCGTCATTCGCCGCCGACCCCATCGACCGGCGACGGGACTGTCACGAGTGGGTTCTCGAGATTCTGGCCGCGGTCCCCACCGAGTGGGGTGTACCGTTCTTTCGCGTACTCACGACTACGTGGATAGTTCAGGAGTCCCAATGCAGCAGCGTCCGATGCAGACACAATTCCAGGCGCTTTCGGAGACTCAATATGAAGGGTGCTGGACGGTGCAGCAACGAGGCTCACATGAATGGCTCGAGCGAGTGATTGCCCTTCCGGCGGGGAACCCGATTCACCATCGAGCGGCCATCGCTAGTACCGCCGATCAACCGCACTAGTACACGCGAGCAGTGGCCGCCGGCTGTCGATCTCGAGGCAGGCTGGCACGACCATCACCCATGGTCACAAGACAACCATGGGTCTCGGAAACTATTATGGCGCTTCCGCTGGGACTCAATCGTTCGGGGGAGAGATCAAATGTTCGAACACGAGACGACGGGGACCGACTGTGCATGGGCGGTCTACTGTGAGCGAGGGATCGTCACGCCGGAATACGCCACCGAAATCGCCGAACGGCGACGGCTCTGTCGCGAATGGGCTGCTGCCGGCGAGCCGCTCCGCTGAGGGCCGGCTGCCCGAGTGGACAGTGCTGTAAGCCTCGAGGCACGATCAGCCGTGCTCACTACGGGAGGGGCGGACTAGGTGTCCAGCCGTCACACACAACCGTTCGATCATCTATCACCCACTACCTTGCTCCCTGGGAGGCCACGGGCGGGCACCCATACCGTGCTCGTGACTCGCGATCGAGGGGACGGGCTACACGTAGTGCAGCCCATCTCCTAACGCAGTACCTTCACCGGATGGTAGGCTCAGAACGGCGCGGTGAGATGGCTCTCGGTGGCGACACTGCACAGCGGTTGGCACTCGTTGGAATCGTTGTTCGTTCATGTTAGACGTGGTCACTCTCGTCGCGGAGGTTACGGAAGTGCGAGGAGAAAGCCCCACCCTTTAAGACGGGGATGAATCCGACAGTCGATGACACAAACCACCGACGATGTATGGCCAGATATTCTAACAGATACTTAAGATAACGCGCCTAACTACAATTGTAATGGTCACGGTGACTGTCACCGCGAAGTTACACAACCCATCCCTCTCACGGCGGAAAGAGTGGCAACGCACCTCTCGACTCTACCGTGACACCAAACAGTTCTGCATCGACGGATGGGAGAACGGCGACTTCGGCAAGTCCGTGACCACGGCCAGCATCGACAACGAACTCTACTCGGCTATTCAGAACCAAGCCATCCGAGAGGCGAAATCCGACCACAACAAGGACGGAGAGGTTCGGTACCGAGAGAGTCAGCCATTTGCCGTCAATAACCAGAATTGGGAAATCGACACGACAGGTAATGGCACGGTCGTCGTCGGATTCCCGTGTATCTCCCAATGGTGGTACACGCCTATCGAAGTGTACAACGACATTGCCGACCCTGTAGATCAATTGGTCGAAGGTGACGCAGAGAAGACGCGACTTCAAGTGTACCGTCGCGGAGCCGACTGGTATTGTACGTTCAACATCGAGTACGACACTGACACGTCGGGCGAGACACCCATCGGTGTCGATATAGGCGAACGACACATCCTCGCTGCGACAGCCTATGGTGAGAACGAGTCAATGCTGGTGTCGGGTGGTGAGGCGAAGTACGTTCGACGCAAATATCGTTCCCTACGCGATTCGCTTTCGGAAGCGGGTGCGCTTCGCGCACGTAACCGCGTGGGTAACAAAGAACAGCGTCGAATCAAGGACTTGAACCACAAACTCTCCCGTCGCCTCGTCAAATTCGCGGAACAGTTCGAGGATCCTGTCATTCGGATGGAAGACCTCGAAGGTATCCGCGAGAACAGTTCGTGGTCAGGTGTCCACTCGTGGCATTTCCACCAACTCCAACAGTTCATCACGTACAAAGCCGAGCGCGCTGGAATCCGCGTCGAGAAGGTCGATGCGTACCACACCAGTCAGAAGTGTTCGGCGTGTGGTTCGATGGGAACCCGTGATGGCGACCACTTTTCGTGTTCGGAGTGCGGTCGGGGACGCCACGCTGACCTGAACGCTTCGGAGAACATCGCACACCGGGAGGGTGAACCATGCACGGCCTAACACTTCGGGTGAGGCGACCCGTGCTACCTTGCTGGTTGAATAGCCAGCCGTCGTTGACGCCCGCTGTACGCGGGGAGGAAGGCCCCATTGACAGGGCTGTACACGCTGGAAAGCACACCGTTGGTCACAACTCGGTGGCGACCTTCGACGTTCCACGCGAAAGCGTACTTGAGAACCGAGGAAACGCGCAACCTGAATATCCCCTTCGGGGAATCCTCGCCCTTTAGGGCGGGAGGATGTCAATGCGAGCGACTAGGGTGGAGAAGTTGACTTACGTGGTGTAGCACAGATACCGACCGAGACCGGCCGAGTACTCGCCGGCTACGAATCAGTGCGACGGTGAATATTATCTGTAATCGAGTACGGAGTATACTCATGGAGAACATGGAGCGGATACCGATCCCGACGCCGTTCGGCGTCGGACGAGTGAACTGTTATGTCTTTACTGGGAACGGGTTGACTGTCCTCGACCCCGGGCCAGCAACCCAAGAAGCCTACGAGGAATTGACAGGGGCGCTCGCTCGCTTAGGTTACAGGATCGCTGATATCGAACGTGTCCTTATCACCCATCCGCATATGGATCATTTCGGGCTCGCACAGCGGCTCGTCGAGGAGTCAGGCGCAGCGGTCCTCGCCCACGAGGACGCTGTCAGTCACCTGTCGGACCCGATCGGCTACTTCGAGCGGGAGCAGGAGTACTTCCGCCCGTTCTTGATCTCGATGGGGATGCCGACGGAGATCGTCGAGACGGTCCTCGAGCTGCCGGAACCATACACCGAGTACCAAGCACCGGTCACTGTCACCCGCGAAGTAACTGCCGGGGACGGCATCGACGTCGGCGTCGATTTAGCGTGCGTCTCGACGCCAGGGCATGCCCCTGGCTCGCTCTGTTATCTCGCCGCGGCTGACGACGTCATATTTACCGGCGACCACGTTCTGCCCGACATTACACCGAATCCGCTACTCACGCTCGCCCCTGGCTCGGACAACGAGCGAACGCGCAGCCTGCCAACCTATCTCGAGTCGCTTCGACAAGTGCTCGATATCGACGTGACGGTCGGATATGGTGGCCACGGTGATCCCATTCCTGCACTTCAGGAACGGGCACGAGCGACGATCGCCCACCACCACGACCGCAAAGAACGGATCGCAGACCTCGTGGCCGATAGCGAGCCGACGACGGCGTATCAGATTATGAAGGATATGTTCCCAGACCTGCCTGCGACCGAAATGTTCCCCGGTATGTCTGAAGTGATTGGTCACCTCGACCTGCTGGAAGACGAGAATCAGGTTGTCCACAGCGAGACAGACGGGATAATCAAGTACGAACGCAACGCGAACCAGCACAAGTAACGCCTTGCGTCATGGGCGACAGTCTGATCGGCAACTGGTTCTAGCGGTCACTGCTAGACCATGCGGCTCGCGCGCACAAGTGAACGGGCCCCCTAGTGAACCCACGTTTCGAGCCACTAGCGTTTCTCACGCGCAACGGCTCCTCGTGAGGTGCGGAACACGGTGCTGCGCGGCTTCTCACTGTCGCAAAATTATGGCGACGATCATGAGGAGACACCCGCAGTAGGGAGTCGTCTCGAGGCCATCTCTCATAGTCCCAGTGAAGACGCCGATTCTGGATCCAAGCGATTGCCGTCCCGCCATCAGATCCCTGGTGTCAGTCTGTCCCCCCGTCGATGTTCTCCCCGCAGTGAGTACAGAGATCGGCCTGCCACGGGACAGTGATTCGGATGGCTCGCTCAGCGTCGCAGTGCGGACAGTAGTCTGTTCTTGTTATATCGTCTTCACTCATACTCCCCCTTTCCCGGCCAATAATGTATCTGCCCTTAATATTTAGGATAGTTTACCTAAGGTGGCAGCAATACACACTGCTCTGCGCCTGCGGCTAGTGGGTTAGCTCGGGGCTGCTCACAAGGCTCCACGAGATGGCGGCAGAACATCCATCAGAATGATAGTACTAGCCCCCAGCGGACTTTTTGGGATTGATATCCTGACTCAAACGGGGGACGTAGTTCAGTTTGGGAGAACGGCTGTCCCACTGAGGTGGCGTCTGGGTGTGAGTCCGCGCGGCACACGCGACTGGCGTTGCCGACGAGTGGCGGACAGCAGGCCCGGGGTTCGAGTCCTCGCGTTCCCATCAATCCTCAACTCCTGTTCGGACGCCGGATCGCGATTGCATGCAGTCGTGACGCATCTGAGATCCGCTGGCGACAACTTGGGAGATCAACTAGGTGCACTCGAGACAGCACTACCTTGAACACATCTCTACTCACTGGCGACGCGGCATCCAGCCTGAGGCTTCTAGTACCCGACTACTAGTAGCGCGTCACATCGTCGGCCGGAGTGGTTCTATCGGCAGGCAGGCCGATATCCCCCGAGTAAGCGTAAGCCACCGGCGCGACCATGTCCCAACTGATCGCCTCGCTGCACGGACAGAGGTGTATCAGCGGACAGTCTGTAATCGAGGAGGAGTATCTGAGTGGGAACTCCCGCCAGGACCGACTCGAGTGGTCGTCAACTATGGCAGGCCAGCAAGGGGAGAGACACAACGAGACCACAGAACACGGACTAAGCCTGCCACCCGGACAGCCCGGCAGTTCCGGGCCTATCCGGACTGTGGGTGTCGCCGGCCACTACCCTGCGCCACCGTCACTCCTCATGCGCGGCGTTCCCGTCGCCCAACTCGCGGTTGGTCAGACAATGCGGACAGCCGTGGACCTCGCCGTCGACACCAAATACGCGGATGAAGTCCCGGGTGACGAACTCGCCACAGTCACTACAGGTTGGCATATGGAATAGTGTTCGCAACTACCAGTGTATAGTAGTGATGGCCATTTGATATTTGACGGGATCAGCGCCTGTTTACTGCAGTCGAGGGCAACGGAGTGGATCGCGTTATTACCGTACTGACCATTCGATAGTAGAGTCTACATGCGGCAGGAGTACCGTCGTGAGTGAATCGCCCTCGAGTATCCCCTCCCGCATTCAGGATCGGTGTTGCGGATGGTCGTCTTGGGTTCAGAGGTGTGCCGCCACGGAGAGAAGAGAGATTCCGTCGAGCGTATCCCGTCTCTTGCTGAACGTACTACCGTAACCAATATCCGATAGTGTATGCTGGCCAACAAATTTTTATCAATATAGTATCAAGCAGTAACTGACGAGGGAACGCGGATTCGGTCGTCTATCCAACGCCTGATCCGACCCCGAGACAACGGTTCCTCGTCACTTCCGGGATCGGTCCATCGTCAATAGCCACAGTGGTCCGGTCTCGTACCTTCCATTGACACACCATCACTGGAGGGGGCTCCAACGCCGGCCTCGGCTGGCGTTTCTCTGACGACGTCTATTGGACTTTCCAGCGTTGCAGTCACCGCTGCCGAGTTGCTAACAGGCGATGGGAGAGGGACGAGCAGTGCATCGCTACAATCTGGCTGTATCCATATCACCCGACTTGTCTTGGTCACGAGCACACACCAGTCGAGAGCTGCCACCGCTTGCGTGGGCCGTTCGCTAGCCCTACAGACCGTTGCAATTACCGCGGGATCGTGCTCGCAGTCGATCGGCCCAGCGGGTGTCATCTCGCTCGAGCCAGTTGATGGCGGCCGCGATAGGAGTCGGCTGTGGTGACCGATTATCTTCCACCAACTGACCGTGGACAGTCACTCCAGCGGAGGACGCTGCAGACACGTCCTCGCCGTTGTTGCTGTATCGCCGAGTCGGCTCACCGGACGCGACGGATGCGGGAGGCGTCGTCCCTCACGTTCCGTCTGTCGGATGTCTGACTGAGTTTCAAGGCACCAACTGTGGTCACCGTTCGCATGGAACAGAAATATCGCCCCAAGGACACAGTCACAGCCAGTCTCGTACTGGGTCAGCGGATCGGCCGACTTCTCCTTCCACTTCTGGGTGCCGCCGCCATCACCGCCGGCGGCCTGCTTGTCTTCTTTTGGGTAGCCACCGCCCTCTTGGGTGCCCTATAGCTGTGGCGTACAGATAACCTCGCTCAAGCCCATGTCGTCCCACCGCTGCGTGTAATATACCCCAGCGAAGCGTACCGTCATCCTGCTGGACAGCCCGGTGCAGGCCCGGTTCAGCCCTCAGAACGTAGCCTCGAACGCGTCAGATTTTGTCGATGCTCTCTTCGAGAAGAGACTCGAGCGTTCGAATACGCTCTTTGAGAAACTCGACATCACCCTCAGCTTCTGCGTCGGTCCGGGAGTCTACTGCTTGGGAGATAATATCGTCAAATGCCGCTTCCATCTCTTGGAGTTCGATAGCCATCTGTATCCCGTCACGAACGAACTCACTCCGTGTCTGGCTCTGTTGTTCAGCAGCAGCGTCAGCGCTCTCGATCAATGCGCGTGGGACACGAACAGTGATTTTCCGTGTCTCTTGGAGATCAAAGTCGGTCGAAACAGCCGACTCCTGGAACCGAGAGCCACTCAGAACAGCTGCGACCTGATAATGCGTCGGACAGAGGCTGATCGGAGACCTGTCACGTGATGGTTGTGTGACTGAATACGTCGAGAGTGAATCTGTTGCACCACAGATCGCACATTCGCTCATATCTGGGTCGTGCTCAGAGTCGTCCGCTGAGGATGATCGTTCTGATGGCATCTTGCGTTCTCTCGTTACTTGTTTCCAACTATCTTATTCTAGCCTATTAGTTGTTCTTTCTACTAGAGTCATTCGAGGCTCTCCCCGGAGACTAGATTGATGTATCTACTTCTGGGAGAGCCTGCACGGGAGTGTTCTCCGCTTAGCGGGGCTCGTGTCCCTGCTCTCTGATCCGATCGAAGCAGCCGTTAACTAGTCGACAGGCCTGCCCCTGGTTTGTAGCCCGAGATCAGTCCAGTAGCAGTGTCAATAGCGGCATAGTGGCATGCCGTGGTCGACAGCGACCTCAAGACATCACCAGCGCGTGGGCCATCGCCACCGCGCCGAACCAGAAAGTACTCACACCCGCTCGCGAACCCCCCGACTAATGATCGCACCGGGCATATCTGGACTGATAGGCAGGACGGTGCTTCTTCCGCAGTTCCTTGAGAGCGCCCACGCTGTCATTGAGGGGGCAACAGGATGGCCGGGCCTGAGTATTGTCTTCCTCTACTCGTTTCTGATCGCGTTCGTGTTACCCGGTCCGAGCGAGATCGTCCTCGCTACTCCCCTCAACCTCGGTGTTCCACTCTGGCTACAGTTCGGCCTTATCATGGGGGTCAGTGCGACTGGTAAAACCGCCGGGAGTGTCGTCGCGTTTCGGCTGGGGCAAGAGGCAAAGCAGGCCGGACCGATCATCCGCCGGCTGCGCCGCTCCCGCGTCGGCATCATCACATGGGCTGAACACCGAACAGTCACACTCGCGCGTCGCTATGGCTACGGTGGCTTAGCGCTCGCGCTGTGCGTGCCGTTTTTCCCCGATACTCTCTCGATATATGCATTTGCCGTCCTCGAGGAGGACATGCCGAAATTCGCAGTTGCCACGTTTCTTGGGAGTCTTGGCCGCCTCGTAGTGACACTCGGACTCTTCGGGGGCGCTGCTACATTCGTATGAACGGCGGGCTGTCGACCTGTCGAGTGGTCTGGGTCGCTTCGATCTCGTGTTGCTCGAGCAGCACGAAACCAGTAGTACTCGTCCAGTGACGCCCATGCAGGCATAGCGCACTGCGTCGCGGCAGTCGTTATCAGCCACTGTCGGTCTGACCTGCGTCTCCTGTCGTTGAGGCACTCTCGGTGAGGTGCTGACAGTGCCTGGAGACAAACAGCTCGACCGGACTCCGCAAGCCGTAGTTGCGGCGACGGCCAACGCGAGTGGTGTCAGTGGGGTCCAATGTAGGAACTAGTCTATCAAGAGGAGATTGCCGTTAACCTCGAGTCGCTCGTGGACTGCGGCGCCTTCACCACGAGTTAGCGATGAACGATCGGGCTCCGGTTTTTCGATCGTGTTGAAGAAATCGTGGACGTTCCGTGGTCGATAGCGGTCGGCGGCGACTTCAAGCCCCAAACCGAGAGCCCGAAACTGATGGAAGGGACGCCTTCAACAGCATCCCACAGCTCGCCTGCATGGGTGTTACCCGTCCTCCGTGACGAAATAGGCGTCATTGCGGGCATAAGTCAGTGGCTCATGCGAGTATTCGACTACGATACCGAGACTGACGAACGACCAGAGGTGCTCGCGAACGGTCTGTGGCGCGCAGTCACTTCGGGTTGCAAGCTCGGTCACTGGCTGTGGCGCCTGTAGCTGGGCGATCACATCGTAGAGCCGTGCCTCGGCTGAGCCCTCGGTAAACGGGTTCGCTGTCGTCACCGCCTCATCCCCCTTTAGCGGATCAGGTGACATCCTAGTAGAGGCTCCGACGACGGCGCAGAAAAACCCGTCCCGTTGCAAACGACGTGCGTTCACTGCCACTATGTTATTGGAGTGCAGGTCACTGGGCGACACGGATACCGTGACCTCCTGTTGTTCACGACAGTTCGGAGATAAACTCGCGACAATGACATCCTCCCCGTCGTGAACGACGGGGTTTCTTCCGTGGGAGCCTCAGCTACGCTGATTCCCCGGAAGCAACATTCCCATCACAGTGGACGGTACTCGGGTCTGTGCGCTGTTCTTTGGGACTTTCATGAGAGCGTGGTGACTCCGACCAATCGTGGTCGTCCCACTCGAACCGCACGGGCCGTGCCATCGGCCTGACTGGTTCGCTTGTGTTCCGCTCTAGGAACGTTTCTGACGCCGTGAGGTCGGCGTGCCCCTCAAATCCACACGGACAGGTGAGCGTGTCCTGATGCCGTGTTGTTCGATCTGTCGAACCGCACTGCGGGCACTCTTGGCTAGTCCACGCTTCCGACCGAACCTCAACCGAGATACCGTACTCCTCGGCGGTACAGACGAGTCGTTCGGTGAACTTCTTGAACGCCCAGAAGTTGTAGGTCTTGGCGTTGGTTTCGACCGACCAGTGCGTTTCCAGCACGTCGATCAACCCACCGATGTACACCATCGAAACACCTTTATCGTACAGTCGGTCCATCAAGTCACGGCACAACGCTTCTTGGGCGTGGTCGCGGCGACGAGTTCGCTTGCGATACAGCCGTCGGATACGCTCGCTACTGTATCGGTCATCTTCGAGTTTCGACTGCAACCGGGCAATTTCTCGCGTCGTCTCGCGGAAGCGGTCGAACAGGTTCCGACCTTCGTACAGGTATTGCTCGCCGGTCGTGGTGGTACAGGCGATGAGATTGTTTGCACCAATGTCCAGAGCGGCCTTTTCCTCGGCCAGTGGAGTTGCCCGTGCATTGTCAGAAACAGTCACGGGTTGCGAAGCTCGGAAGGTACTGTCAGTCTCGTCGTACCACAGGTCCAACCGACCCTGTTTCTCATAGTCAGGCCAATTCGGAACGCCAGCGATTTCCAATCGAAGACGTCCGATGTGGTCGTATCGGTCTTTCAATTCGCTCCCGACCAGTATCTCAAGTCGGGAGCGGTCGCCCCACTCGACGGTGTACGAGGTGTTGCGAATGACAGTCTTAAGTTGGCGTCCATCGACCTCGTTACCACGGAATCCCGGTGGTTCGGGGTGTTCCGTAACCGACGTATTCGATTCGTCGTGAAATTGCTCTTTCAGACGGAAGAACCCGCGCCACGCTTCGCTGTTCTTCCGAATGACCTGTTGGGCGGTGGATGCACCGAGAACATCTTTGTATTTCCCTTCGAGTGTGCCGGTATCGGCGTCCCATACGTCGCCCTTGAATCCGTCTTTGTCATTGTACCGCATGAGGCGCAGGTAATTGACCTCGTTCCAGAGAGCGGCGGAAGCGTCCAACAGGTCCCGTAGCAGTTGCTCTCCATTGTCAGAGAGTGGCCGCACGGTGAACGTGTTGGTACGCTTCATACCACAATTTTTACGTCTTTGTGTCAAATAAGTCTTATGGGGCATGACGACTGAAACGCCACTCACCTGCTATATCTGCGGACTGACCAGCGATGATTGGAGGACAGTTGATATGATTGGATTGTTCGAGGAGCAAAAGGCGGCCCGCAAACGCTTTAAGGAAAAGCACGGTAAGGAACCAGATAGTTATCTGTTCGTCTGCCCGGAATGCGAGGAGGAGAATCCCCACCATGCCGAAAACTCCTACGAGAAATATGGGAAGTACCAATGAGGCCAGCAATTGACATTTCGCACGGTTTGCACGGGCGGATCAAAGATTACGCAGAGGCGAATGATATGGACCTCTCGGAAGCCTATATAGAGGTGTTAGAGACTGGTCTTGAAGCGTTGGAGACTCAGGAGTAGAGTAACATGGCGGTGCGTTAACCGAGTTTACGCGACTCATGCCCGCCGTAAACGGCGGGACTCTCTCGCTGTTAAAGGGTAGGGATAGTGGAGGTCATTGGCCGTACCACAGGTGGGGCACCGCTGCCGATCGGTCAGTGCCGAATTAGCCGCGGTCACCCCTTCAGCGTCGCTCTCCTCTAGTGATGGTGACTCCCTAGTGGACGGTGGCGAATTCCGGTCGTGGACTTCCTGGTCGGCCGCGTCACCAGTCGCTCTCCACGGGAGAAACACCAGTATCAGTACACAGAGCAGGCCGATTCCCCACCAGAGCGTCCAGTCCATGGGCCTCTGTCCCACGGGAAGTGCGAAAAACCTGTGTGCCACACTCATTGCTCACCAGTAGGAAGACAGGACGGAGAAACCGACTGTGGTGGTCGTATCGCTGGTAGCGGCGGTCAAGTAGGCCATGATATATGACCGCACGCCTCCGTCCCGGTTGGGACTGTCTCTCTTACCCTGTATAACTGATGGCCGCACTATGGCAGACTACCCTGGCGACAGTCTAGTCCTCAGATGCGCCGAGGGACTGCAGTCACCCTCGCTGAAATCCGATCTAGCGAGTTGTCCTCTCCCTATCGCATCGGGAAGGCAGTTTTCCCTCAATCGTCCGCGGCCCCGATCGTCTGCGGGTGGTGATGCTGCTCGCAGAGTTCCGTGAGTTGGTTGCACAACGCCGCGAGCCGATCACAGTCGAGGCACCATGGCGGACAGGCACCATCGTGGCGCAGCACCTTCGTGACTGTTTCAAGATCTGCGATGCGAACGCGGGTCCGGCCAGCCTCCAGGGTATCAAACACTCGGCACACTGCGAGTGGCGGCGGGTCGATAGCGCCGGGTTCCGGTGACGTCTGTTCTGCCTCGAGTCGCTCGAGCAATACGTGGTGGAGCGTCCACAAGTCTTCCCGCTGGAGTGTGAGCGTCACGGTACGTGCGGTCAGGGCTGACATAGTGTCGTCATGACTACTATCGATATCTGTCTATATAATATGTGCTATCAATTCACAAGATCTGTAACTACGATGTGAGGAGGTCAGTGCTCATCGGATTCTGGCCTATCGTACCTCTCTTAGGCAGTCGACCTATTAGAGGCGGAGTGTATCCGAGCTGGGATGGATTAGCAGCGATTACCACACCATAATGGACCGAAGTTAAACTATATTAATCAAATCAACTCTCAGAGTGGACAGTTATAAAATATAATTTGTATAAGTTATATAAGGAGAATAAGCTCTCCCCTCAAGAGGTATCAGGCTTTCTGAATGACAGCCAAGGCAGCTACATCAGTAGATATGACCGAATTACTCGTTGGTCTCCAGTTCGCTTACGTCGAGTTCGCCCTCAAGATACGCTGTTCCTGTATCCGTCAGCTGATAGAGACCAGTATCGACGGACTCTAGAAGCCCGGCATCAGATAGTGCGCTGCATCGTCTGCTCACATATTGCCGATCGTACTCGATATTCACTGCGAGTACTTTTGGAGAAACTAAGATTGGGTGAGCATCGAAAAAGAGCATAATCTCGTAGTCAACAGGTGCCATCCAGGATACCCGCTCAACCATCTGTTCGTGAGTGCCAACCAGCAATACAGAAAAATTAGCACTATCTAATGCAGGTGTGTATACGAACGTTGTTTTATTCAGTCAACATCCGTTGTCAACATTTATGTCAGTAGAGTTCATTGTATCAAGTACGGAAGCTATACACCACTCTCTCAGTTTGAGAGTCGCAAAGTAGCGGACCGGTGTTTGTGGCACCAGATCCGCGAGTAGCTTCCGTAATTAGCCACCGGAAGCCATGTCAAACGACGATTTGCGGGGTCTTGAAAGCCTCGACCGACGACACGAATCGACGACAACCACTCGAGTCCCTACTGATAGCAGCGAGCGGACCACGGGCTCGCGATCCGCATCGGACCTCTATACCGACGGAGGAACACCCGAGAACACGATCCGAGAACGCCTCGAGTTGATCACGGAACTTACTCGCAGTGTACTCGCGGACGTCCAGAATACCGACGATACAACCGCCCTCGAGGACCTCGACGAGGAAACACGCCGCAATGCGAAACGCCGGCTTCGAGAGATCGACGCAGAGACCAGACGCGTCGGACTCGAGCTGTTCGGGCCGGAGCTCTCGCTCCCCGACCACAAGGACAACGAGTCCACTGACGACGTACCCGAAGTCGTCCGCAGTGATTCATTTACGACGTCCTATCTGGGGCCGGAGCCAAGAGCCTTCCAGCGCGTCCAGGAAGACCGCAGCCCGAAACGCGAGACCGATACCCAGGACGATCCGAACCACAGCGACGGTGATCGCGATGAGCGATGACTCGCGTGATCACGCCGATGTTCAGAGTATTGCCCGCGAGCTCGAGGCCCTCAGTGACTACGTCACAACCCTCGAGGACCGCGTCGAAGCACTCGAGGCCGAGTGCGACCGGAAGGACGACCGAATCGACGACCTCGAGGCGGACATCGATGACCTCGAACAGCAACTGACCGAGTGCGAGTCCCGAACGAGTCAAACGGAACGCGCTGCGAAGGCGGCCCTTAGGAAAGCAGCCGCCAACAAGGATCGCGTCCGCGAACTCCAGTCCCGCGAACTCGAGAAAGGGGCCCACCTCCGAACGGATACTATCGACCCCCACGAAATCGAAGTTACCGGCGATCACCTCGAGAAGTTCACTACGGACGACGGAGACACCTACTACCGTGTGCCCGACTCGAGCGATCCGATCGACCGGACCGACGATGTTGCCCTCGCTCACGGCGATCTCCTTCCGATCCAGCAACTCGCCCGGATGGACGCAGACATGCGCCGTTCCACGGCGAACTCCCTCCCGACTCGATTAGCTGCCAGGCTCTGGCAGGCCAGAGCCGACCCCACGAGAGGCGACGATCCCTGGACGGACGGCTGCAAGTCCGTTGCCGAGTACGTCACCGCCTCGGATTTGAAACACTGGATCCGCCGCCAGGAAGACGGCATTAGCGAGACCTATGCGAAGAAACTCGTCTCGAGAACTATCGACGCCGTCCTCGAACTCTCGAAACACCGGCTGGCGGTCCGCAAGCGAACACAACGAAAGAACGGCCTCGAGTACACCGAACGCAGATTGGTCCTCCCGACGGATGCTGAGATCCCGGGCGAGACAAGGGCCTCGAGTGCCGGCCCAGAGACTGACTCGAGCACCGAAGCGATAGCGACTGGAAGCGGAACGGCCTCCGGAGACAGCTGACGTCTTCCGGTGACCGTGGACGGACTCCGCTGATCCCCCTCGAGAGAGCCTGCCCCTCTCACACGCCCCACTAATCTACCGACTGCGAGCGATTGGTCGCCGGGTTCGGTAGCTGTGGGTCTTCCTCTTCGAGCAGTCCTCGGCAGTTCCCAGCGAGACGGTCTTGGGTGGCTGTCCGGTGACGACAGCTGTCCACTGATTGAACTATCTCTAGTCGATTATTTTCCCATATTGATAATGATGAGTTACATCCTCACTCAAGCAGACCGAGTTCTTCGAGGCGGTTGACGATCACATCAATGGCCTGCTTAGCGTCATCCACCTTCTTTCCGCCAGTGATAACGAGTT
This sequence comes from Natrinema amylolyticum, assembly GCF_020515625.1. Classification (NCBI taxonomy): domain Archaea; kingdom Methanobacteriati; phylum Methanobacteriota; class Halobacteria; order Halobacteriales; family Natrialbaceae; genus Natrinema; species Natrinema amylolyticum. Next base: position 102,863 of record NZ_JAIWPJ010000007.1, on the reverse strand, counting down.
TCCCGGAGCCAAAGAGGAGGGCGACGACTTCAGGTTCATCGAGTCGATACACGAGTCCGGGGAACTGCTCTGGTTCGTATTCGATATTCTCGAGTCCGAGACCAATCGCAATTGCGTTCAGGTTGAGATTACGGCCGAGGTCAGCGCTACTGACGATATTCTGAACGATGATCTCTGGATCCTCCTCAACTGGAATCTGGAGGTCACGAAGTTCATCGAAGACAATATTTAGGCTCTCGTGGACGGCTTCAGTGCTGTTCGCACCAGTACAGACGATCTTCCCGGAACGGAAGATCAGTGCGGCGGACTTGGGATTCTGGGTTCGGTAGACGAGACCGGGGAACTGTTCGGGGTCATAGTCGGCCCCCTCGAGGTCCATTGCGAGACTTTGGAGATCGAGTTCCTGTCCGATACCGGTCGATGCCACCACGTTTTCGATGCTAATAGATTCCTTCGGGCCAGTCATCAGTCACTAAAAGAGATGTATGTGAGGTTTATAAACTATCGGCCGTTCCTCGTGATTCCGAATGTGAGTGAAATTGAAACTATCTTTCGGTCATTAGAGTGGTTAGGTCATCGGTCTCTCCCTCAACGGGGAACGAATATAGTCCCTCACTTGGACTATGAGCCCTCGTAATTCATCCGTTCTGCCTTCTGGCTCATACTAGTTAGTGTATGGGTAATATCTTATGGAAATATTTATTTGTTCAGAGGCAGGTTCATCAGTATCAGAGCCAGTTGAGGTTGACCCAGACGGCAACGGCATTGAGGCGTTCGCAGCGATGTACATCAGGGAGGCTTCTGGAGCACAAATTCCAAAGGCAGCACTGTTTCAGGCCTACTCGAGATGGACCGACCAGCACGACATTGATGGGACAAACGCGAGCTGGTTTGGTCGAAAGCTTGCGAACGTCGTCGACTATGAGGATACCCGAGTCAGAGATGGTGACGATCTCGTGACTGTCTACGCCGGTATCGATCTGACCAGTGATGGATCAGAGTTCCTTGAGTGAGAGGTCCTATCAGAACGATGAATATAATTCAGCCACTTGGACCACTGAAAATCTCGTCCCCACAGACCACATTCCGAAATCCGAGTACTAACCGGTATATTTGCCATTTTCCGCCGTATCGACAAATTTGTTCAGGGCAAATTTCCCGTTCAGGTCACGGAATTGGTAACTGTTCAGGGCAAAACCGCAGTACGGAGGCGATGTTCAGGGCAAATCCACGCTCAAAACCAACTAGTATAGAACGGGTTGCACCCGTTGGACAGGGTAGCGAGCAGTCGACCGGATTATGGCGTGTTTATCAGCATACGGATAGGTGGTATGCGACCAGATGGACGCGCAGTACGAGGCGGATCGGCGATGTCTGAACGTACGATCTCAGTACTTCCCGAGCAGTTACGTGAGCGCGACCAGTGGGTGTGTTGGCGAGAAGAATCTCGAGACGGGAAGCCGACCAAGATTCCGGTGAAACCTGGGAGTGGTGAGTTCGCGTCTTCGACGGATCCCGAAACATGGACATCGGTCGAACCCGCGCTCGAGTACGCCGATTCGGGGGATGCAGATGGCGTCGGGTTCGTGTTCACCGACGATGATCCTATCGTTGGTGTCGATCTCGATGACTGCCGAGATCCGGAGACTAGGGACGTCGACGACGCAGCACAGGACATTATCGAGCGGCTTGATTCCTATACGGAGATTTCTCCGTCGGGAACTGGCTTCCATGTGCTCATCGAGGGTGAGCTCCCGGACGGACGGAATCGGCGTGGAAGCATTGAACTGTACGACACAGCCCGGTTTTTCACCGTGACCGGTGACTCCCTCGAGGAGATGCCCAGTCGCGTTGCTCGTCGACAGGATGCACTCGAGGCGATCCATCGTGAACACGTCCAAGACAGTGAGAGCGATGGAACATCTGAGTCAGGGTACCATGGTGTGACTGACGAGCAGGCTTCGACAGGCACAGCAGTCAATACCGACGTTGACCTCGAGGACGAGGACCTGCTCAAGAAGGCCCGAAACGCGTCGAACAGTGAGAAATTCGAGCGGTTATGGCGTGGCTCGACTACTGGGTATGATAGTCAGTCGGAAGCCGATATGGCGCTGTGCTGTCTGCTGGCGTTCTGGACAGGCGGCAACTACACTCGAGTGGATGCCCTCTTTCGGCAGTCAGGGCTTCTCCGGGAGAAGTGGGACGAGGTCCACTACGCCGATGGATCGACGTACGGCGAAAAGACCATCGAACGAGCGATTGCGAACACTTCCGAGTTCTACGATCCGGACGCTCGAGAGGACTCAAGTGAGGCGAGTTCCAGACAGAGCGAGTCGTCGACCGCCGGCAGTCGTGACGAACCAGCGCAAAATCATGCGTACTTGGTCGAGAAGAATCGACTGTTGACCGACCGCGTCGACGAACTCGAGGCAACACTTGAGGAGAAAGACGAACGTATTGCGGACCTCGAGGAGGCTACTGAAGCGCTTCGAGAGCAACTCAATAACTGTCAGGAGGCACTCGAGCGTCGTGATCAGTCTTCGAACCTTGAGATGGATGAGGCAGGTGCTGATGACAGTGACTCGATCTGGGGTCGTGCACGGCGGTTCGTCGGGGATGACAACTGAGACCTGTTCCAAAGCACTCTGACGGGTTTATCGACCCCCCAGAGGGGCGAGGGAGTAACATCACTCCCTGTGAACCATGAGTTCTCAGAAATCACAACCAGTTAGTCCTGAGTCTGAACCGCTTCAAAACCGTACAATTGGGGAATCCTGCGGCATTCCTCAACTCTCTGTTCCGAATGATCGAAGCACTACGTCGATAATCTCGTTCGTCGAATGGGCGCTCGTTGAACTCACACATGGAAATATCGGCGCTGAGTACCGGTCGTCACATCTCTGGGGTCAAAAACGAACACAGTATAGTGTAGCGGATTCCAAAGGAGAGTTCTTCTTGAAGCGACATCACAATGCTCGACTCGGCTGCCACACTGAGACACTCCGCCGAGAGGAACTCCGAACGGAACTCGTAAACCGATTATCAAGATCGCGTCCAGAGACATCCGATCCGGCTCGAGATGTGGCGTGTCGGTGTGACCACTTCGTTCTCAAGCCGGTCTAGCAATTCCGCCAGAAATAGTCTCCTACAAGTAGAGAAGAGTCGGCGCTAGTCTGAAGTACATGGACTTCGAACAAACGGATATGACCGATATGGATCGCATTCGTCCCGACGGTGGAATTGACGTGTTAGATCCCCCACCGACAGACATCATGGATGAAGAGACGCTCGACCCGGCAGCGCTTGCCCAGAACGCACCGAAGCTCGAGACGGTCGTGCAGCTGCTCAACCAGCCAGCGCTCGCCCGTGTGTACGTCTACGTCTGCTATTGGGGGCCCGTTTCGCCACCGGAGATTATGGACGGCCTCGAGCTATCGAAATCGACGACCTACGAGTACGTCGACCAACTCGTCGACCTCGGGCTCGTTGATCGAGATGACTCGACACGTCCTCAGCAGCTGACGGCCGATCCGATCATCATCGTCGAGCAGTACGTCCCCATCGTCATCACGCCGACGGTCCTGCACGCACTTGCACTCCAGGAAGTTGACGAGGACGTCGAGTATTTCATGGACCGCTACGGTGCTGGCAAACTCGTCGCTGCGCTGCGAGGTGCTGGGCTGCACTTTGCTGGGAAGACGACCCAGCGGATGGTCGCGACCGATATTGACGTTCGCGAAACCGAAGCGATGATGATCATCTACGCGCTCGAGCCAGCGCTGACTGTTGGCCGAACGCATGATCCGTTCTTCGAGCATCTATTTCCGGACGTCCATGATCAGATGGATCTTCCTTCCCTTGATGAGGCAGATGGAGCCCCGACAGAGTCGGATTCCCCCGAATGAGGCCGTTGAATGAGCCGAGGTAATCCACTCTCTCCCGAACAGGACGTCTTCGTCGATGCAAACATCTTCTTTGCCATCGGCCATCCATCAAATCCGAGATACGCACGGTTTCGGAGCGCTGTCCGGAACGCTGATGTCGTGTGCAAACTCCCCCAGCGCGTTATACGAGATACAGGAGAAAACCCACGGCTTTAGCCGTGGGATGAATCCATCACTGCTGAATCAAACCACGCCACGGTGGCAGGCCGACTCCCCAATGGTTAAGAAATACCAACACGACATATAAGATATGGATGTGCGGCGTACCGTCCTCGTTGCGCTCGACGTGGACAGCGACGACGCCGCACTCCTCGAGGACACTGTCGACACGTTTCTCTGGTCGGCACAGTACGTCGTCGACCACGCCTTCCAAGGCGAATACGTCACCACCAGCAAGACGACGCTGGACGATGAAACCTATGACGACGTGCGTAAGCAGACGGACGGTTTCAACGGTGGACTGGTGCAAGCCGCTCGGAACAAGGCCGCCGAAGCCTGCAAGAGCATCGTCGCACGCTGGAAGAACGGGAAGAAAGCCAGCAAACCCACGTTCACCAGCCCACACGTCGTCTACGACAAGCGCACCGCAACGTTCTACGACGACTATCTGACCCTCGCCACGACAGACGGTCGCATCGAAGTTGACTACGTACTGCCCGACGAGGAGAGTAATACACCGCACTCGGAGTACTTGTTTTCAGACGCGTACGAAACGACTGGTGCGGAACTGCACTACCGAGACGGCGATTGGGTACTTCATATCCACTGCAAGAAGGACGTGGAGTCTGATACGTCGGAGAAGGCGACCACCGAGAACGGAACGGTTCTCGGGGTTGACCTCGGCGTGAACACCCTCGCTGTCACCAGTACGGGCGCGTTCTGGACGGGCGACGAGTTTGACCACTGGCGATGCGAGTACGAAAAACGCCGTGGGTCGCTTCAACAGTGCGGGACGCGCTGGGCTCACGAGAACATCCAGTCCGTCGGGCGGAAAGAGGAAGGTCGGTTCACGTTGACGCTCCACCGCATTAGCAACGAACTCGTCGCGGAAGCTCGTGAGAACAGCTGTTCAGTCATCGCATTTGAGGATTTGACCGACATTCGTGAGCGAACTGGTGCGTCGTGGGGGCACAAGTGGGCGTTCGACCGCCTGTACGACTACGTGGAGTACAAAGCCGAGGAACACGGCATCGATGTAGAGCAGGTTGACCCTGAGAACACATCGAGATGTTGCTCACACTGTGGGTTCACGCACCCTGATAACCGCGATGGCGAGGAGTTCGAGTGCCTGAAGTGCGGGTATGAGAACCACGCTGACTACAACGCTGCGAAGAACATCGGATTGCGGTATCTCCGTCGCGACCAAACTGGGGGCGATGGAGGCGTACCCTTGGGCGTGCGCTTGAACAGCGGGATGTTAAACGTGAACGGAGGCTATTCTCCTGCCTTAACTGCGGCCAGAACGGGAGTCCACGCTGAATCCCACCGCTTTAGCGGTGGGTAGCTCAATTACTTGTTCGCATTAGAAGGTGACAACTGTCCATTCAAGGACCGGAATACAGGAATCTCCGTCTTCAGGGCCTACAACATAGTATTACCGCTATACTCATCTAGGGACAGCGGTGAGTAACAAGGACCAGAGTCCAGGAGCGGTTGGTCTTTCCGTCTGGCGATACTCAGGCACAAGCATGGATGAGTCGGGTAGCTCCCCAGAGACGTCGCTAGCCGGCATACGAGAAGTTTTCAACAGCGCAGGGGGTGCAGGAACTCCCCTTACCACAAAGGAAGTTGCGGATGAGCTTGACTGTGAGCAAAAGGCTGCATCCGAGAAGCTCACCACATTAGCCGCGAAGGGCACGCTGAAGCGCAAAGAAACCGGGGCTGATAATTGTATCTGGTGGATGCCGGCCGATGAGCAGCAGACGGCGGGCGAGATCGAGCGCGAGGAGGAGTATCAAGCTCTCGTCCAGGCGGTGAAGGACTATGCTATTTTCATGGTTGATCCAGATGGGTACATTCAAACCTGGAACAAGGGGGCCAAACGGATCAAAGGCTACCGAGAAGAGGAGATTCTCGGTGAACACCTCTCGGAGTTCTATCCGGACGACGCAGACACCGAACCGGATCACCTACTGAATCAAGCTGCGGTCGAGGGATCGATCGAAGACGAGGGGTGGCGTGTCCGAAAGGACGGAAAGAAGTTCTGGGCCCGCGTCACCATCACCGCTCTCTACGACGAGAACGATGACCTCCGGGGATTTGTAAAGATCACGCGTGACCTGAGCGACCGCCACGAGAGGGAAGAGGCTCTCCGTCGCGAGCGGGACATTACCGAACAGTTCCGGCTGCTGGTCGAGAACGTCGAAGAGTACGCCATCTTCATGATGGACCCTGACGGGTATATCCAGAGCTGGAACACGGGCGCCGAGAAGGTCAAGGGCTATTCGGAGGAGGAAATCGTCGGCGAGCATTTCTCCACATTCTATCCTGAGGAAGCCGTCAAAGCTGGCACCCCCGAGGAAAACCTCAAAAAGGCCCAAGAGCGGGGCTACCTTAACGACGAAGGCTGGCGCGTCCGCAAAAACGGCGAGCGGTTCTGGGCGAACGTGACGATCACGCCGATTCAGGACGACGGTGAGCTCCGCGGGTTTGCGAAAGTCACGCGGGACATGACCGAGCGCCACGAATACGAGGAGCAACTGCGCCAGGAGAAAGAGCGGTTCCAGCGCATGGTCGAAGAGGTCCAGGACTATGCGATCTTCATGCTCAATCCGGAAGGGTACATTCAGACCTGGAACGAAGGCGCCGAACGGATCAAAGGCTATCAAGAGGCGGACGTTCTCGGAGAACACCTCTCGCTGTTCTACCCAGAGGACGAGGGGAGCGCCTCCCCCGACGAACTCCTGGCGCAAGCTGCTGCCCAGGGCCGCATCGCCGACGAGGGGTGGCGCATTCGCAAGGATGGCTCCCGATTTTGGGCGAGTGTCGTTATTACCGCCCTCTACGACGACGATGGTGAGCTCCGTGGGTTCGCGAAAATCACACGCGACCTGACAGAACGAAAGCGCCGCGAAGACCGCCTTACTGCCCTCGACGAGATGGGGCGTCACCTTCTCGAGACCGAGACCCCACGGGAGGTGAGTGAAACTGTCATCGACGCGGCGGAGGGTGATCTGGACCTCCCGATCACGTCGATCACTCTCTACGACGACGAGAGCGGAACGCTTCAACCACACGGTCAAACGACTCGCGCTGCACAGGTACAGTCCAACGTCCCATTTCTCAATCCCACGTCCGACTTCCCATGGGAGGTCTTTGGAAACGACGAACCCCTCGTCATCGATGACCTCGCTGATCACCTCGATCGAGAGTCCGATGAGCATCCGGTAACCAGCGGCATCATCACTCCAGTCGGCAAACACGGCGTTTTCATCACCGGCTTCGAGTCAGTTGATACTCCGAGCGACGAGGAGATTGATTTTGTGAAGATTGTCGCGGCGGATCTCGAAGCGGCCTTGAATCACGTCGAACGCCAACAACTCCTCCGCGAACGAGAAGCGACGCTCGAGGAACAGAACGAGTCGCTCACCCGCGTCAACCGGATCAACAGTATCATCCGGACCATCGATCAGGCACTCATCGACGCCTCGACACGCGGGGAGATCGAACAGGCAGTCTGCACCGAATTAGCGGCCTCAGGGCCGTACCGGGTCGCCTGGATCGGCCGTCGAGAGTCGGCCTCCGAGACGTTGACCTCCGTCGCCTGGGCCGGTGCCGACGCCACGTATGGAGACGAGTACGCCATCACCGCCGACGACGGCCCGACGGAGAACCATCCGGCCGGGCTTGCCGCTCAGTCGCACGAATCGCAGACGATACAGGATATTCGGTCAGATCCGCCGTTCGAACCGTGGCGTAAAGAGGCGCTCAAACGGGGCTATCGGTCTCTGATCAGCGTGCCGATTCTCTACGAGGAGTCGCTCTACGGCGTTCTCACGGTCCAGGCTGACCAACCCGAGACCTTCACTGGGATGGAAGCCCAGGTTATCGAGGAACTCGGAGAGACAGTCGCCCACGCGATCAACGCCCTCGAGAGCAAGCAAGCCCTCGTGAGCGACGAGATCGTCGAGCTGGAATTCCAAATCAATGATCTGGAGGTCCCGATTCTCCAGTTGGTCGACTATGCCGACTGCGCGTACGAACTCGATAACGTTCTGTCGCACGAAGACGGGTCTATCAGCGTCTTCTTCACCACTCACGGTGCAGCACCGGCGGTGATCGAAGAGTTCGTCGACCAGTCGTTCGCAGTCTCGGACCTCCGACTCATCACCGAAGACGAAGACGAATGCGTTTTCGAGGCAACGATAACTGAGGAGAGTTTCGTTGCGACGTTGCTCGACCACGGGGCAGTCCCCCAGACGATTACAGCTGAAGAGGGCAACGGGCGGGTAGTCGTCTCGCTTCCGACGCAGGCCGACGTCCGGGAGTTCATCGAGATGCTTCAGTCGAAATATGGCGATTTGGATCTGACAGCCCGCCGAACCCGCGAGCGGACGGCACGGACACCCGACGAGTTCAAGGCCGCGTTCGAAGATAGGATCACCGACCGACAGCGCGAAGTCCTCCAGACGGCGTACTTTAGCGGCTTTTTCGATACCCCCCGGAAGAGTACCGGTGAGGAGATCGGTGATGCGCTGGGTGTGTCACAGCCGACGGTCAATCACCATCTCCGTGCCTGTCAGCGCGAATTGCTCGCGATGCTGTACGACGAATCGTGATCCACTGCTCCCGGTCTAGATAGATAAGCTGCGGAGCGAGCGGTGGTTACGTACCAACAATAAATCGCCTTCCCCGGCCGGGGCGTATAGCTATCTGTGTCAGACATCGCCCCCTCCGTGAGCGCAAATCCCTCCACCGAACAACTGAGCACGAAAGTCGTTCTTGCAGTAGCCGACGCCAAGAACGTTGATCCGCTCGATCTCCCGCCACTCTACTATGCGATTGATCCGGATGCCCTCGACCAACTCTTCCAGTCGCGATGTCAGACTAGAGCCTCCGGTACGGCCACGGTTCGGTTTACGTTCGCTGGTTGTGACGTTGTCGTTGCCAGTGGAAATCAGGTGACAGTAACGCTGACCGACTCGGACACTGAGCGCGATATTGAGGCGTGACTGCGTGGGTGTGACTACTCCAAAGCCGATGCCAGACCCAAACGAAAAGCCCAGCCAGCCAGTCGCAGATGGAGGCCTGGGTGAGGAATTCGAGCAGTGTGCCACCTGCGGGGCGACGCTTCCCAACGACGAGTGGTGTCCGATCGTTACCGAGACCGATGCTGAAGGGGATCTGGTTATCCGATCGTTCTGTGATGAGGCGTGCAAGAACGCATGGACCAAACAGTCAGGTGACCCATGACTGAACTCGTGGGCTTCCCCCGTGGAGGTTTCGGCCCATTCTCCAAAGAGTGTCATGGGTACCGCCTGTACGGCGATTGGTTCTGGCAGGTGAGCCATGAGTAAGCACGCACCCTCCTCATCCTCGGATTCGGGCGATACGGTAACGGTCAATACTGGTCTCGAAGCCCTCAAAGCAAGCCCGGAGTTCCGTGGCCCAGTGGAACCGATCGGTGACCACGAACACGCGCATACCAACGACCACTTCGCGCTCATCTACGAGTCCCAGGAGGAACAATTCGCTGCCGCCATTCCGTTCCTTCGCCAGGGACTGGACCGCGGCGAGCGATGTCTCTATATCACCTACGAGAACTCCCGCGAGGAGGTCGTCGCAGCGATGCGAGAGTACGGCATCGACGTCGACGCCGCCCTCGAGTCCGGGCAACTGTCCATCCACGACGAGCAGGAAACGTACCTCCGGAACGAGACGTTCGACGCCGACGAGACTATCGACTTCATCGACGCCGCCATCGGGGAGGCCACCGAAGAGTACGAGGCGCTGCGCATGACCGGCGAGATGAGCAGCGTGCTGGAGGAAGACCCCGAGTGCGAGGAACTCGTCAAGTGCGAGGCCAAAGCTAACTACCTCTTCGACGACGTGGACGGCCTCGCGCTCTGCCAGTACAATCGCAATCGGTTCTCCGCCGAGGTTATCCGCGACGTCATCAATACCCATCCGCTTCTCATCCACAACGGGCGAGTCAGCCACAATGTCTACTACACTCCGCCTGAGGAGTTCTTCGGGTCCCAAAAACCGAGTCGCGAGGTCGATCGCCTGTTAGGATCCCTTCAAGAGCAAACAGACACGAAAGCCGAACTTCAGCAGCGTGAACAGTATCTCCGCGCCAGCTACGAGATCACCGCCGATCCCACGCTCGACTTCGAAGAGAAACTCGAGCAACTACTCGATCTCGGTCGCGACCGGTTCGACCTAGACCTCGGTGGGATGGCGATGGTTGACCCAGACGCCGACCGGATCGAAGTCGAACACGTCAGTGGCGACCACGAGAGCTACGAACCCGGGCTCAAGCTCCCGCTGTCGGAGACGTTCTGCGCGCGAACTATCGAGGCCGATGACCACGTGAGCATCGTCGACGCCACAGCAGCCGGATACGACGACCGCCGCGTCTCCAGCGAGTACGGGTTCGAAACCTATCTCGGTACCATCCTCAAGGTCGAGGGCGGTCCCGATCGGACGTTGTTCTTCATGTCCGAAGAGTCGCGCGAGACAGAATTCTCTGAAGCCGAGCGCACGTTCCTCAATCTGACGGGTCAGTGGATCGCGTACGAACTGGAGCGCCAACAACGCGAACGCGAACTCTGCGAACGGACAGAACACCTGAATGCGCTCATCGAGACTACGCCCGAGTGTATCAAGACGGTCGCACCTGACGGCACGTTGCTCCAGATGAACCCTGCCGGACTCGAGATGGTCGAAGCCGACACCGCATCGGACGTGACCGGCGGGTGCGTCTACGATCTGATCGCCCCCGAACATCGGGAGCGATTCCGCGAGTTCAACGAGCGAATCTGTCAGGGCGAAAGTGGTATCTTAGAGTTCGACATTATCGGGTTAGAAGGGACGCGTCGTCACATGGAATCTCACGCGGCCCCGTTCCAGCGCCCTGACGGCACGACCGTGCAGGTGGCGCTGACGCGTGACGTCACCGGGCAAAAGGAACGCGAAACAGAGCTCCGCCAGACGAAAAACCGGTTCGAGACGGTCTTCAAACAGAGCGACGACGCCATCTATCTCGTCGATCCCGATGCAGGCGACATCGTCGACGCGAACCCGGAAGCCTGCGAGAAACTCGGGTACACACGTGAGGAGTTGCTCTCCATGGAGTTGTCTGAGCTGCACCCCGACGAGATGGAGCAGGTTCGCGCGTTCGTCGGCGAAGTGCGGGAGCAGGGCTCCGGGTGGACCGAAAATCTCCAATGCCGTACCAAACATGGCGAGGACATTCCGGCGGAAGTGACGGCGTCGACGGTCACGCTGGACGGTCGGTCGCTTGTGCTTGCGAACATCCGGTACATCGAAGAGCGCAAGAAACACGAGCGGTACCAGCGCGAACTATACGAGGTCATCGCCGACCAACAGGCGTCGTTCGATGAGAAACTCGACCGCCTGCTCGAGTTGGGGCGCGAGCGGTTCGGCCTCGAAAACGGTTACTTCAACCGCATCGACGCTGGCGACCACAAGTTCGAGGTCGTCGACGCGGTCGGTCCGCACGATCAGATTGAGCCGGGTGCGGTAGATTCGCTCGAGGGGACGTACTGCGAAACACATCTCTCGTCGAATAAGCCGCTCGCCGTCGCAGACGTAGTCGACGCCGGGTTGGACGATCTTCGCGCTCACGACCAGTACGGGTTGGAGGCGTACTTCGCGGCGACCGTACGGGTCGATCGCCGCGAATATGGAACGCTATGTTTCGCCAGCAAAACACAGCGCAAGCCCTTCACCGAGGCTGAGCGCACATTCCTCGACCTGATGGGGCAGTGTATCGGCTACGAGTTGGAGTACCGCCGCCGCGAACGCTTCCTGCGCGAGAGCCACACTATTACGGCTGATCCCGACCGCGATTTCGAGACGAAACTCGAGGATCTCCTCGACCTCGGGCGCGAGTGGATGAATCTCGATGCCGCAGGGTTGACTCACCTCCCGTCGTGGGACGAAAGATTCCTCAACGAAATCGCCATTGGCTACGGGGATGATACAGGCGATGAGTCCGGCGAACTATGGACGGATCCGAGCGACGGCTGTTACTGCCGACAGGTCCTCGAAAGCGATCAACCGGTCGGAATAGCGGACGTCCGCGGCACTGAGTGGGAGGACGACGAGATCCACCTCGAACACGGGCTGACGTGCTACCTCGGGACGAAAGTGATGAACGGCTCGACGCCGTATGGCACCGTCTGGGTCGGTAGTACCGAGGCGCGCGATCGTGAGTTTACGGAAACTGAACGGACCTTCCTCGACCTGATCGGCCAGTGGGCGAGCTACGAGATCGAACGCGAGCACCGTGAACAGGAACTCAAAGAATCGAACGAGCGTCTCGAACAATTCGCGTACGCCGCCTCCCACGACTTACAGGAACCGCTGCGGATGGTCTCGAGCTATCTCCAGTTGCTCGAAACCCAGTATGCCGACGTCTTCGACGAGGATGGCGAAGAGTACCTCGAGTTCGCCGTCGGCGGTGCCGATCGGATGCGTGAGATGATCGAGGGGCTGTTGCAATACTCGCGGGTCGAAACGCGCGGTGACCCCTTCGAACCGGTCGAATTAGAAACCGTCTTCAACGACGTGCTCGAAGACTTGCAACTTCAGATCGAAGAGACTGATGCCGAGATCACGGCCGAAGAACTCCCACGTGTAGAAGGCGATGGCAACCAACTCCGCCAAGTCGTCCAAAATCTCTTGGAAAACGCTATCACGTATAGCGGCAGTTCGCCACCTCGTGTGCACATCGATGCGAAACGACGCAAGCGAGAGTGGGTGATCTCGATCCACGATAACGGGATCGGCATCGACCCAGATAATCAGGACCGAGTCTTTGACATATTCGATAGGTTACACACTCACGACGAGTACGAGGGGACCGGTCTTGGACTGGCGCTCTGTCAGCGGATCGTTGAGCGCCACAACGGCGAAATTTGGGTCGATTCCGAACCTGATGAAGGCTCAACGTTCTCGCTCACGCTTCCCGCCGTGGATGACAAATAATGGTAGCAGCAGGTCGTTTCGATCCGATGGAAGAGAGTGTCGTCTGAGTCGCAGATACGGGGCCATTCGTGGCTTGTGGACGCCAGCAAAACAACAAGTACACCGCGCTGGAACAGTTCGCCCGGCAGAACGACCTCTCATCCGCAATTCCACAACGCGTATACGATGAACTCAGTGGGCTCCAAAATCGGAGTACACCGGGTCAACTCTGATCGACAGTGCGATCAATGCAGGCTGGGTAACGGTCGCCGAGGAGCCAAACTATGCGAACAGCACCGTGTCGCAGGTAATGGATGATGTCCGAACATATATCGCCCAATCATCGAACCGGCGGGAAGATCAGATCGAGAAAGCAGACACCGCACTCGCGGCCGTTGCAGCAGAACGCCTCGACGCCGATGACGTCGAATTTGCGTGCATCGTGACGACCGATATTGACGTCGGCGAAGGTATTGCTTCGGCACTCTCACGAAACGGGTTCGACGGACGCGTTCAGTTCAAAGATGGGTTCGAGTTGATTGAGGAGATTGCTTGACTTGTCGTCGCGTTACAGGTCGTCAAGGTAGTCTCTCCGCTGGCCCCACTAGTTCTATGGGTCGAAACAGACGCTGTCCAATCATTCACCAAAGCACAATTTTGCATAATACAATCTTCGTACGCGAAAATTCTGGAGAACTCCAGAAATGAAGCGGCCTAATACAGCCCGCTGCGGATCTTCTTTTCAGCGACTCCGTAACTGTCCGCGGGTACAATATCCCACTTTGATGGGGTATACCCGAGGAGTTGGCGAATCTCGGATTGTGGAACCCCGATCTGAAGCAGGCGCATTGCGAACGTTGATCGAAGTGTTTGAGGGGAGACGTTCTCGGAGAGAGTGTCTTCACTGATTGATTTGACTTGTTTGGTCACCGTTGAATGGGTGATAGCGACCTCACTTCGCGTTGTGAAGAATTCCTTAAACCGCTCGACCCCGTCTTCGGACAGCGGAATCGACCTCACTCGAGACCTTATGCCCTTAACTGCATCCGCCGGGACTTGGAGCATTTGCTTTTCGCTATCGAGCCATTCACAGCTCAAACGACTGAACTCACTACCGCGTAGTCCAGTGTGGCCGAGCGCGTACACGGTGAACCCGTGTCGGCTTGACCTCTTTTCTGCGGCCTCGAGCAGCTTCTTGTACTTCGATGGCGGCAGTGGCGTGGGTTCTTTACTCATGCTCACTGAGCACTAGATCGTACAAGTTCGCTTCTTTTGGATCTCGAGCATACTGCTTGAGGAGCTTGAGACCGTCTTCTACTGCGACTTGCCCTTCCAGGAAGATGGGAACCTCAAATGGACTCCCTACTCCCCAGGACTCGAGGTGTACGACGGCCTGCGTCTGGTCCCCTGCAAACTGAAGCTGCTTTTGATCGTCCACAGACTCCACGTCAGCGAGGTCAGCGTGAACCTTGATGATAAGTGCTCCCTCTTCTAGCAGAGACTCTTTCGCCACTGCGATGCTGTGGACATCTCCAGTCTGGCTGAGGCTTCGGACGTAGTTTTCCAGTTCGATACTATCGTCGTTTTGTGATTTCGATTTTGACATAGATCGCTCTATGCGGGTTCTGCGATCTTCATCTCAAATGGCGCATTTCGCCGTAGCCTGGCGAACTCTACTACCCGACTTCGCCGCGAGTGAGCTTTAGAAGGTTTAGTAAAACGCTTTTTGGTGGCTAAAACGGCAAATAATTGCTCCTCTTGGCTTCACTTAAATGTTTTATATAGATTTTCGATTGGCGGAATGGTGAGTTATAAATTAGCTCTTGTCGAGAGGTATGAATACTTCGTAAACTCTCACTCCCATATAGAAAACGGACATAGGGGCAGCGAGGTTAATGATTAACCAAGAATAAGACTAATAGTCATCCCATATCACAATAATTTATGGAATAGAAATTACGAAAATAACTTGATGATTCTCCTAGGATTTCCCTATTTAGTGACTTCGATGAACTCTACCTCTCTTTTCGACTCTAACTCGAGCGAAGAACCCTCGCTCGTCCCAATTTCATATTCTCCTTTCGTGGATCAGGAGACCTTCACGCGCTCATCATCTGGATCTACTCGAAGCTTCTAGGTCCGACATCATCGGTAGCGTAGTGAAGGCTACATCGCTATTAACCAACTGACAGAGATTATCTGCTCCGTTGACATAGATACCATAGCTTCGTCAGCAATCCAAGCGGGTGACCGAGGCTAAGACAGAGAGCACGACACTGCTAATGCGCTCGTTAATGAAGACGACAACACTCTACTCTATTCATTAGAATTATTTTCTGATAGTCAGCCAAGTGGCCAAGACCACTCTATCTCAGGAGGGTCAACGAACACGGAATCAAACAAGGTATTAGGAGACGGAAGATCCCCAATCCCCTGACCAAGGTGGCATCAAACCTCTTGACAGCATCCTTTGTCGTTTCATGCAGAGACTCATCAAGGGCTAGGCCCTTGCTATGGCAGGTACCATAGCCGTGGCTCCCCTGTCATATTCATGACGGTAGCCGCACCTAAACGCGAAGTTTCGCAACGGCTGTCGTTGGCCCCGCGCGCTGCGTAGGGCTACCTGCCAGTCTCGTCCGCGTAGCTTTCGCACACCTGAGGATGAGGCGAGTGGGGAGAAGGTGGGCAGCTGATCTTACCTTTTCTCGCGTTTCCGGAACGTCAGGGCGGCCAGCAGGGCGATTACGGCCCCGAATGCGGCGGCGGCGAGTTCTACCGGGTGGGTGAACGCCCAGAGCTGGAGGCTGCGCTCGCGCGCCCGATCATCGAACCGGCCATGCGCGCCGTGGTCCGTCTCGTCGTCAACCGGCTCCCAGAGGTTGTGCGCCCGGTCGGGGTCGCTCGGCTCGTCGGTCATCTGGGAGTTCCATCCCGAGGACGCCAGTTTGCGGTCGAGGCGCCGCGGTATCACGCGGTTCCCGAGGATTGCCTTGACAGTCGAGCGGCCGACCCACAGCTCGTCGCGATCGTTTCGAACCGCCCAGACGATCGCCTCGGCGGCGACTTCGGGTTGGTAGATCGGCGGCACGGGCTGGGGCGCTTTCGGCAGGCGACTCTTTACCCAGTCGAACTGGGGCGTGTTGAGCGCCGGCATCTGGACCATCGTGAGCTGGACGTCGCTGTCCTGGTGGATGAGTTCGCTGCGAACCGACTCGGTGAACCCCTGGATCGCGTGCTTGGCGCCGCAGTAGGCCGACTGGAGCGGGATACCGCGGTAGGCGAGCGCCGAGCCGACCTGCACGATCACCCCCACGTCCATCCGGTCGAGCGCGACCTCGGTGCCGTACACGAACCCGAGGTAGGATACTTCGGTCACCCGTCGGAACTCCTCGTGGTCCATTTCGGTCGCGGGCGAGAACACCGACGTCATGGCGGCGTTCACCCAGACGTCAATCTGCCCGAACTCGTCCTCGACGGCGTCGGCGGCGTCCTCCAGTTGCTCGGCGTCGGCGACGTCGGTCGGCACCGCCAGCGCCTCGCCGTCGGCGTCCTCGACATCCTCCTGCGCACCGTCGAGTCCGGCCTCGCCCCGCGCAAGGAGGCCGACCTTCGCACCTTGCTCGGCGAACGCGCGGGCCGTCGCCCGGCCGACGCCCGCCGACGCGCCCGTGACCACAACGACTTCAGAATCGTCCGTATCGGTTGTGTCAATCATTGTTTCTTACACGATGTACTCCTGCCAGAACCCGTACTGATCGCGGATCTGGCCCCGCGGGATGCTCAGGAGGATCAACAGCACACCCGCGACGACGCCGCTCCACGTCGCCAGCGTCGGCGCGCCAAACAACCACGGCGCGACCGCGATCCACGCACCGAGCGGGATGTTGACGAACCGCAGCGCCCGAGCCGGCTCCCCCGTCGCGATCACCGCGATCGAGACGACGAGCGCGCCGGCGAGGTGGCTGCTGTCGGCGAGCAGCCCGCCGGTGTCGAAGACCGTCGGCGAGAGCATCAGCCAGAAGCCGACCGCCATCGACGCGAGCAGGTACCACGGGATCGAGATCCCCCAGAACATCCCCGCGGGCCGGTTCCGCTCCGATCGGGTGTCCCCGTTCAAGCCGGCGTCCGCCTCGGAGAGGTGTCCGCCCATCCAGAAGGCGTGCCACAGCGACGCGTCCTCGTCGGTCCGCCGGTCGAGCAGCTGGACCATCGCGACGACCTCGTCGACGGTGAGCGAGATCATCCACAGCATTCCGAACGCCGACAGCAGACAGAGGGTACACCACGTTCCGACGAGCACCGGCTGGGTGATGACCAGCAGTACCTGAACGAACCCCAGCGGGATCACGACGATGCCGAAGAAGGTCACCATCCACGGCATCGTCCGCCAGCGGCTCCGGCCGCCCATAAAGCCCATCAGCGCCTCGATCGCGTACGCGACGGCGCCCAGGCCGGCGTCCGAGACGGGGAACGCCTCTGACACTCGCGAGTCGAGTATCTGGACGGTGCCGTCGCCGAAGAAGGGGTCCCAGACGTAGTCAATGTAACCGAGCTGGTAGGCCGCCATGTACTGCGAGGCGAAGAAGCCGAACATGCCCAGCGCGATCAGCGGGAACCGCTGGGCCGCCGTCGAGGGATTGTACGACCAGCCCGAGGGGACCGCCGCCCCGTCCATCCGCATGCGCATCATGATGATGATCGAGAACATGATCACCAGGATCCCCACGAGCGTGTCGTTGAGGTAGGCGGCCGCCGTCGGCGCGTGAAAGACCAGCGGCGCCAGCAGCAGCCAGACGCCGACGCCGCCGCTGGCGTACGACGCCCACGGGTTCTTCCGCCAGATCGTCACGACGCCGAGCGCGACGAGCACCAGCCCCGCGACGACGTCGTTCCACGTCATCAGCGCGCTCTCGTACCCGTGGGCCGTCGGGGCGAACACGAGCCAGATGCCCAGTGAGATGATGCCGTACTGGATCCAGAGCTCCTTCAGCGGATGGTTCAGCATCATCTCGCCGGGCTCCTGCATGTCGTCGCCGTCGTCCTGTGCGCCTCCGCTCTCCTGCTTCCGGTTGCTGTCAGCCATCCTGATCCTCCGATCGTGAAGCTCCCGCATCCTCGCGAGCGTCAGCGAGTGAGGGCTCGGAGGACGCGTCGCGTTCTCCGGCGTCGTCGAGCGCGAGCGCGCCGTTTATCAGCCCGATCTGGCTGAACGCCTGCGGGTAGTTCCCCAGCAGCTCGCCCGTCTCGGGGTCGATCTCCTCCGAGAGCAGGCCGAGCGGGCTGACGAACTCGCAGACGTCCTCGAACAGGTCGCGGGCCTCGTCGTCCCGTCCCGCAAGCGCGAGCGCGTTGACCAGCCAGAACGAGCAGACGACGAACGCGCCCTCCTCGCCGGGGAGCCCGTCGTCGCCCTCGAAGCGGTCGACCAGCCCGTCGTCGGTCGTCAGCCGCTCCTGGACGGCGTCGATCGTCCCCCGGACCCGCTCGTCGTCGGCCGGGAGAAAGTCGACCATCGGGATGCGCAGCGTCGCGGCGTCGAGTTGGTCGTCGGCCTCGAACGAGCGGACGAAGCTGTCGAGTTCGTCGCTGTACCCCTTCTCGAGGACGGTCTCCTTGATCTCCCCGCGAACGTCGCGCCAGCGCTCGACGGGGCCCTCGTAGTCGGTCTCGTCGACGATCCGGAGTGCCCGGTCGATCGCCGCCCAGCACATCACCTTCGAGTAGACGAAGTTCTGCGGGTCGCCCCGGACCTCCCAGATCCCGACGTCGGGCTGACACCACTCGTCGCAGACGTAGTCGACGATGTCCCGGATCGCCGCCCAGGCGCGGTCGGTGATCTCGGCGCCGTAGCGCGTCGTCTCGTGGACGCCGACGATCAGCTCGCCGTAGATGTCGAGCTGTCGCTGCTCGTGGGCGGCGTTGCCGACCCGGACCGGCGCCGAGTCCCGGTAGCCCGAAAGGTGATCAAGCGTCCGCTCGGGCAGGTCGTCGTTGCCGTGCAGCCCGTAGACGGGCTGGATGTCAGCCGGCAGCCCTCCGGAGCAGTGCGAGAGACACAGCTCGAAGTAGTTTTTCGCCTCCTCGACGTGGCCGAGCTCGGCCAGCGCCTGGACGGTAAAGGCCGAGTCGCGGATCCAGTTGTACCGGTAGTCCCAGTTCCGGACACCGCCAATATCCTCGGGTAGCGAGGTCGTCGGTGCGGCGCAGATCGCCCCCGTATCGTCGTGGATCAGCAGCTTGAGTGCCAGCGCCGACCGGACCGCCAGGTCGTGCTGCGGGCCGCCGATCGGACACGGCTCGTCGTCGGGACACTCGTGGGCCCAGTCCCGCCAGTACGCGACGACGTCGTCAAGCACTCGCCGGTGCTCAGCCGGCCGATCGGGAATCTCGCGGTCGTAGCCGAGGACGAGCCAGCGCATCTCGCCCTCTTCGAGCGTCAGCGAGGCGCCGGCGCCGCCTTCCTCAACGTCGAACTCGACCGACCCCGTGAGAAACGCCGACTCGCCGTCCCCGTGAGCGACGACGCCGTGGTGCGATCGCTTGACGGACGGCGTCGTCCGCGCGTAGTCGAAACGGGGCTCGAATCGGACGTTCAGGTCGATCGGGCCGTCGTCGCACTCCACTTTGCGGTATAGCGCATGGTGAGCGTCCTCGACGCCGTCGGTCGTGGTCGGGACCGGCATGAAGTCGGTCACGGTCGCCCGGCCGGACGCCGTCTCGAAGCGCGTCCGGAGAACGTTCGTCCGATCGAGGTACCGCTGGCTCGCCTCGAACGAGCCGGACGGACTGACGGTGAAGTGGCCGCCGCGCCGGCTGTCGAGCAGGCGGGCAAACAGACTCGGCGACTCGATGTGCGGGAAGCAACACCAGTCGACCGCGCCGTCGCGGCCGATCAGGGCGACGGTTTCGAGGTTGCCAACGGCGCCGTACTCCCCGATCAGCCTGTACTCTGAGCGCTCCTTGCACTCGGTACCGGCATCCTGCGCGTTCGGTGAGGGCATGATAGTATCGATCGTCGGATCGTCGGCGCCGTCTCGTCAACGACGAGCGAGAGGGCGGGCAGCGGCGCCACGTATGGCATATCACGAATCCGGTGTTCAAGCTTGGGGTCGCCTGGATCGAATCGAGGCCCGTGAGCGGCCGGTCGACGCCGACCGCACTGCAAGTTGGTTCGGTTCTACACCCCCGATCAGCTTGACGCCATGTTCCGGCAGGTCTCGGAGCATTCGCGGAGCACGTCCGCACAGACCTGGCAGTGTTCTGCGTCGTGCCGTTCGCATCCATCGGCGCACTCCTCACAGAGTTCGGCAGCCACATGAGCGCGATCGTGACGTGTTCGATCGACGCGTAGTGGTACTTCTCGAGTTCAGCGAGCACGCTGGTGGCGCGGTTACTGTCCAGCATCACGTCGCGGGCGTTCTGCTCGGTGTGATGTTCGGTGAGAGAACTTTCTTTCTGAGGTCTTGTTCAACGCCGTCGACAGTCTCGAGTCAGCGAATGAACACGCGGAGGGTGTCCATCTGAGTTTTCTCCGAGACCGTCGAGATGTCGCCCTAATCTCGCCTCCAGACGCGGTAACGCTGGAGCTGCCGTCCGGTGAGGTTGTTGAGGTTCTCGATGTCCTGCTGATCGCATCAGCGGACGAAGTGGACGGGTCGATATTCGTGGGCTTCGAGGGAAGCTGCCAGGACTGCTTCCACCAACGCGGCCACTGAGCAGCCCCAGAACTGACTCCGTTGACCTCTCTACGGACAATCGGTTTGGTCCCCTTCAAGGTTCGATACAATGTACTTATTGATCAAGATCACATGTTAGCTTGTGCCACGAGTCTTTTTATGTCTACATGGTGTGGTGTTACCAAAACGTCATCGACCCGTCAGGAGAGACAAAATGGGCTGGCCGCTGGAATCAGATGTTTGAGGCGTTATCAGCTGAACCACGACGCGCTATCATAATTTCCTTATCAGAAGAACCAGCCGAACGACGACTCCCGTTGCCCGAAGCCGCGGAAACACCTAACCAATCGATGAGTTCCGAGACGTTATCCACCAAATTACGCCACCGCCACCTTCCGCTACTCGCTGATGCAGGATACATTCGGTGGGCATCCGAACCGTTCTGTGTCCAGCGTGGCCCCACCTTTGCTGAGGCAGCATTCGTTACAACCAAAATACTCAATTCGGTTGATGAAGTCCCCCAGAGTTTGATCGACAACTGTCGAGTTTTCTTGGAGATGACTGAAGGTGACTCAGACTGATCTCATCGCCGCCGTCATCGATGCTGTGGCCACCGCTGATGGGGTCGATCCGACGGAACTCGATTCGCTATACGAGTACATCGATCCTGAAGTGTTAGCTAAACTTGATGAGGTCGACCACGGGAAGTGGAGCTTTACTTTTCAATATTCAGACCATCAAATCACAGTCACGCTGAGAAACAGATACTCATCGACGGCGTCTCACATTCCACAGATGCATCAATAGAATAATCGAACAGTTTGATTTTCGACCTGTTCACTCCTTAGCTAGACAGTGTCAGCATCGGTTGGTGGTGCCGATCCTGAAAGGTTCGGGAGAGACAGATCAACGCGCCGGAGCAACTGCGCGTTGATTGCGACGATAACTGTACTCAAGGACATCAGAAGAGCCCCCACAGCGGGTGACAGCAGAATCCCAATCGGCGCAAGGACGCCCGCCGCAAGCGGGAGTGCGAAGACGTTGTATCCGGCCGCCCAGACGATGTTCTCCTGCATCTTCCGGTAGCTCGCCTTGCTGAGTTTCACGAGCCGAACCACGTCCATCGGGTTGTTCTGGACGAGGATGACATCTGCCGACTGGACCGCGACGTCGGTCCCGCTCCCGATCGCGATTCCGACGTCGGCCCGCGTCAGCGCCGGCGCGTCGTTCACGCCGTCTCCAACCATCCCTACGAGCTTCCCTTGATCTTGGAGCTCCTGGACTTTCTTGTCCTTGTCCTCGGGGAGGACCTCCGCGAACACTGTGTCGATGCCCAGTTCGTCGGCGACGGCGTTGGCGACGTCCTCGGAGTCGCCGGTCAGCATTGCTACCTCGATGCCGAGGTCGTGCAGCGCGTCGACGACGCGGAAACTCTCCTCTCGGATCACGTCGGCCATCGCGAAGGCGGCAATCAACTCTCCCTCATGGACGAGATACACGACCGTCTGTGCGTTCTGCCCGGCTTCGTCAGCGAAGCGTTGGAGATGATCGGGAACGTCCCGATCGAGTTGGGTCAACAGGTTCGGCCCGCCGACGTACATCTCGCTTCCGTCGACGTTCGCTCGGACGCCCCTACCTTTGATGGCCTCGAAGTTGGTCGCGTCGGGAGTAGTGAGGTCTCGCTCTTCGGCGGCTTCGCGGATGGCTCGCGCAATCATGTGCTCGGAGTCGCTCTCGACGGCCGCCGCCAGCGCGAATGCGTCATCTTCGTCGATGCTGTCGACGGTCGCCATGTCGACGACGCCGTGTTCGCCTTCAGTGAGAGTCCCGGTCTTGTCGAAGATGATGGCGTCCAGATTCCGTGCGTCTTCCATCGCGATGCGGTCGCGCACGAGCATCCCGTTGCGAGCGGCGAGCGACGTGTTGATCGCGACCACGAGCGGGATGGCGAGCCCGAGTGCGTGTGGGCAGGCGATGACGAGCACCGTGACGACCCGCTCGATAACCGTTGCGTTGAACGACACCGCGACTGTCCACGCGATTGCTGTCACGACTGCCGCCGTGAGGGCGACGTAGAACAGCCAGCCGGCCGCTCTGTCGGCTAGCACTTGCGTTTGGGACTTGCTCTGTTGGGCTTCGTCGACAAGTCGCATGATGCCCGCGAGCGTCGTCTCCTCGCCTGTCGCACCGACGCGCACGCGGAGACTTCCGTCGCCGTTAATCGTCCCGCCGATGACCTCGTCGCTGGGTTCCTTCGAGACCGGTTTCGACTCGCCCGTAATCATCGCCTCCTCAACGTCCGAATCACCCTCTTCAACGATGCCGTCAGCAGGGACACTCGCACCCGGCCGAACGAGCACGAGGTCACCCTCGGAGAGTTCGCTCACCGGGACTTCCTCGGTCTCCCCGTCGTCGGTGATCCGCTCGGCGGTATCGGGCATTAGCTTCGCCAGTTCGTCGATCGCGCTCGAGGCACGGCGTACCGACCGCATCTCGATCCAGTGGCCTAGCAGCATGATGTCGATCAGCGTGACGAGCTCCCAGAAGAACGCCGACTGTGCAGGGAAGATGACGGTGGCCAGGCTGTAGACGAACGCGACTGTGATGGCCATCGAGATCAGCGTCATCATCCCCGGTGACCGGTCTTTCAGCTCCGGCACCGCCATCTGGAGGAATGGAATCCCGCCGTACGCGAAGACGATGACCGCGAAAACGGGATTGATCCATTCGCTCCCTGGGAACGCTGGGACGGTGAATCCAAGCCATCCCTGCAACGTTTCGCTGTACAGGAGGACGGGAATTGACAGGAATGTTGAGACGAAAAAGCGCCGGCGGAACATCTGCTCGTGGCCCTCGTGCATCCCTCCATGGCCCTCGCCGTGGTCGTGTCCTTCGCCCTCGTGTTCGGCGTGCTCGTGCTGCTCGTGGGGAGCCGCCTCGTCCTCGGCGGCAGATTGAGCCTCCACCTCTAGTAGCTCCTGTTCTACTCGTTGCTCGTCAGCCTCGTCAACCGCTTCATCATGGTCGCCGGATCCATACTGGTGGTGACTGCCGTTATCCTGCTGATTTTCCCCTTCCGTGGGGTTCTCATTTGTATCTTCGTGGTCTTCCATGAGTCATTCTCTCTATTACAGTAGATCCGCCGGCTTCCTGAATGTTCACCCCCTGAAACCGTATATTAGGATCAGTATGGACAAACTCCGAAGAGAACGGTGGGGCCGTTCGCCTAGGATCGCTCCATGTTCTCCTTAGGTGTGAGCGGTGTACCCGGCCTCTTCGACGGCTTCTACGAGGGCCGTGGCGTCCACGTCATCATCGACGCTCGCCTGTTCGTCCTCTCGGTCGACGATCACGTCGGTCACACCGGACACATCTTGAAGCGCCTCTTCGACCGTCTGCTCACAGTGACCGCAAGTCATTCCCTCTACGGAGATGGTCGTCGTCATACAGAAATACATACGGTTCTCTTTCTTTAGCGGTTTTTCCCTTCTATCATCCTGGTACAGTGGGGTCCAAACTTTGGAATCAAAGGCCCAGTTGAAACCCTCCGTTAGTGATAGATTTGGAGAGGGTACCGATAAGAACAGGTGAGGGATGTGTTGCTCATGACATGACTTGGCGGTAATTTCCTACTGGCTGTCGGTGTTGGGCCAGTTTCGTGCATCCGATTCAACGAGGCCCAGTAGAAGTCGACATCGGTCGTCCACCTCCACAAGCGAGTTGGTAAACCCCTCGTCCGAAACAGTCGGGATCCCACTGTCGCGCAACTGTTCGAGGTCGGGGGCAGGTGGGGGCTGTGATGCTGGTCCGACGAATCCGCTCTCGAGTTCATCGAGGTACGTCTGGACGCTCGACCGAGTTTGCGTGATAGTTGGCTCACTCGGACGGTGCTCTGGGTCGACACCGAACCGGAGAAGCGTGAGCGTCTCGTCTAATATGGCTATGTTTGTCGTCGGTGCCTGCGACCGCTCTGTCGTGAAGAAGTAGTGGAGGATGGGGTACGCTTTGTGGTTCGCTGTCAGCGTACCGAGCTGGTTCGCGATCAGGTTTAGCGGTCCGTCTAGTCCTTGGAACGAGTCGCCGTCCCAGCTCGTTTCGAGAATCTCCGTACTCTGTCCACCGAGTCCGTGGATGCTGCTCGCCAGTGAGCGTTTCTGTGTGACGGCGCTGAGGACGTTGAGAACATACGTGACACTGAGTGTGACGAAGAGCATCCCGCTGGCCGTCGTGAGCGCGGTTGCGACCTGCCAGATCCCGCCGTTCGGCGTGAAATCCCCGTTCCCCATCGTGAAGACCGTGTAGCCGACGAAGTAGAACCGCTCCGTCCAGGAGATTGGACCGGTGTTTCGCGTATCGATTAGAGTCTCCTCGCCGCCTGCGAAGAGCAACGTCCATCCGCTCCAGAGCAGTGCAATCCACATGGTGAGCCCGAGAACGAGAATCAACGGTCCGGAAAACGAGAGTACGCGGGGCCGCTCACCGGCCACCTTCTTGAGTACCTCCCAAGTATTGGACATCAGTCGGGACGTGAGGGGACCAGCCCTCCCCTCGACCCACAGCGTTGTCCAGAGAAGGTCGACCACGGCCAACAGGAGTAGGACCACGCCAACACCGAGGTAGAGCAGATTCATTTTGTACACCTCCCGATGGGACAGTCGATACACTTGCAGACGATTTCACCAGCAAGATTGCTAGAGAGATTGGTAATTCGGGTTGGTGCAGAACCTGACTATTCACACCATCTAGTTAGTCTTCAGGCCGGAAAGTCTTCTCTGATTGGTAGTGTGACGGGTTTGTTCGATTCTGGAGAGACCTATAGGATTCTCCGTGATTAGTGCGCAGTTTGATGATGAAAAATGGAGGTTCCACCGGTCGTTCGGTTATGCGTTCGCCATCTGGCGGCAACTTTCGGCGCACTCTCGGAGGCCTCCGCACAGAGGTGGCAGTGGTTGGCGTCGTGGTTCTCACACTCGTCGGCGCAGTCCTCGCACGCCTCGGCACAAGCCTGGGCGAGCTGACCGCTGTAGTTCGACCCGCGGGCCATGAAGCGGGCGTGCATCGACGTGAGGTCGGCGACGTCCCGGCAGATCCGGGCGCACTCTTCCATCTCCTCCATCCAGAGACACTCGTCCGCACACCACTCACAGACCTCTGCGGCCTCGTTACAGTTCTCGATGCAGTCGCGTTGCTCGTCGTTCAGACTCTCGATCTTCGAGACGGTTTCTGGGAGTAACATTCTACCCGAGAAAGTATTCGAAAACTGAATAAACCATCAGCCTGCAACTGCAAGGGCTTAGCCCTGCTTCTGAACTGCTAACGTGTTGGTCATCGGAGACAAACAGTATTAAGGTTCCTCCATTGCAGATTTCCCTAATATAATGGTATTCAAGTGATACTTGCTATGGGTTCAAAACTCACAGAGTCCAATTCTATGTGGTTCTAAGGCGAAATCGCATTGAATCGGAGTCACGTACTTAATACTAGAGGCGGGCTCACGGAGGTACACATATGCCAAAACAAACTGACGATACACGGCTGGTCACGATTCTCCTCATTATCATCGGTGCGTTCGTCATCTTCCCGATGTTCTTCATGGGCTTCGGGATGATGGGATACGGGTCGATGATGGGCGGGATGTGGGGCGGAGGAATGTGGGGCGACGGAACGATGTCGGGGTGGATGTTTATCGTCGGAATCGTGATGCAACTCCTATTCCTGGCTGCCATCGTCGGCGGTGGCTACCTCATCTACAGGGCAGTCGCTAGCAGTGAGAGTGATTCAGACCAAGCGCTCGAAGAACTCCGGCTCGCATACGCTCGCGGCGAGTTGACCGACGAGGAATACGAACAGCGACGAGAGGCACTCGAACGCGACACGGAGTCACGGCAAGACTGATACAAGGAATGACGAGACCATCCGACCACGGCCACACGACGGGACAACCGTCGCTCCCTGCCTGGCTTGACCGATATACGACACTGGGCCTGTACGGACTATTCGTTGGAACGGGACTCTGTCTGGTGGCGTTCGTCACGAACCCAGTCCCTGACCCCTCGTTCCCGTGGGCGACACTGCCGGAGTCGCTCCGCCTCCCCTTTGAGCAGCCACGGATCGAACACTGGCCAGTAACGTACACACTCGGCATCTGGCTATGGATCCTCGGATTTCCAACGTTGTTCCTCGCTGGCTACAGGCGATTCGGAGCAAGGACGCCGCTCGACTCGACGCTGTGGCTCGCTGGCTTTCCCACGCTGGCTATGCTCGGCTGGACGACGTACTGTCGGTTCTTTTGGCCGAAACTCAATCCGCCGACTTGGAACGCTCCCTCCTATACGTTCGTATGCTGGCTGTACTGCTCCTCGTACGACGTAATCTGGAGTAACACCGCCTATGTGATTGCACTGTTCGGTATCGTCGCGATGATCCTCGCGGTACGACGACAGAATGGGGCCAAGTACGCCCTCCTCGGGTTCGGACTCCTCGCACTCCCCCTCGGAATGCCGGCTGTGTACGAAGGGTACCGACGAATGACGCAAACGGTCACCTGAACGGTTGTGGTCGTCATGGGCAGCAACGATTTTGTCCTGACAGGAACCAACTTTGTCTATGGCTTCCCGATCAGATCGAACTCTCCTTACCATGATCGTCGCTGATGCCGTCTTGATTATTGGGTACGTCGTCAGTGCACTTGTTCCAGACCGTCGTCTCTGGCCGATTGGCGACAGCAGATGGCGATGGTGGTTCAACTGGTCTGTACTTTCGATTGTCTTCACCGGGTTTCTCGTGCTAGCCTACCGTGATTGGGACTCCTTTCGCGTCTCGAGTACACCCCTTCGGATTGGCGGTGCGCTCCTCTCGGTGCTCGGCATGGTGTTTTCTCTCTCGGCACTCTTCGAACTCGGGTGGATGGAAAGTAGTGGACGAGAGGAGACCTTCTCACCGATGGCATCTACGAATATACTCGGAATCCACAAAGCGTCGGATTTGTCACCTTCATTGTCGGGACGATTCTTGTGGCAAACTCACGGAAACTAGCGGTGCATGGTTTCCTGACCTCCCTCGTCTATATCCTCTTCCCATTCGCCGAAGAACCCTGGCTCCGTGAACACTACGGCAACGAATACGAGGAGTATTGCGAACAGGCACCGCGGTTTATCAGTATGGAGTCGGTGAAGCGTCTCTTGCGCGAATAGTCTGGCCATCAGTAATAATTCACTAATGACTGACCACTCACTCTGACCTCATGTCCACGGCGAGTAGTCTTGACCCGATGTTCGACGTGCTCAAAGCAACTGCCGATGATGTTGTCGCCGTCCGTGTTGGAACCTGTACGACAGAAGGGTTCAGAAAACTGTATGATCGTCTCACAGAGACAACCGTAGAATACGACACAGTCCACATGTACGAGGAGGCGCCAAGCTGGACGTTGAGGACGTCTCTGTCGAACCTACGCGGCATCGTCCCCGACCTGCGGCAGGGGCCGTCGTTTGACATCGGTCGATATGCCGCAGTCGGTGATTCCCGTTGGGCCAAGCTTCTCTTCTATCAATGGCGCGTGATCACCACGGTCTGGCCAGTCGCTCCAGACGAGATGCGCTTTTTCGAACTCCCGGACCGTGCCCGCGCTTTCAACTGGGTGAAAACGGGTACCAATAAGAGAAATTAGATGAAAATCTGAATAGTAGGCGCAAATGACGGTTGACATCGCGATTCACGACGCATTCGTTCTCACGGTCGACGACAGAAATCGGCTCTACGAACGAGGAACAGTGCTCATTGAGGACGGCCGCATCACTGAGGTGCGGTCGTCTCGGGACGATGATGCAGACATCGTGGCCGCCCGCGTCATCGACGGTGAGGGTACACTCGTGATGCCGGGTCTCGTCAACGCCCACACCCATCTCGAGCTGACGCCACTGATCGGCGCGTTCAGCGACCTTGACCTGTTGGAGATGATGAGCGGGATGACCGCCATCTACAGCCACATCGCCGAGGGTGAGTACGACCCCCTCACCGAGGCGGGGTACGAACTCGCGGCACTGAACTTCCTCGCAGGCGGCGTCACCACTGTCAATTCGATGGACGTTCGGCCGAGCGCGGGTGCAGAGACGTTCGGCGAGGCGGGCCTCCGCGGGTTCTTCGGAATGGCGCTCTCCGACCTCTTCTGGGACGTCTCAATCGACGAGCAGTTCGCCCGCGCCCGCACGTTCATCGACAAGTACCACGACACCTACGACGGCCGCATCCGGGCGACGATCAATCCCCACGACGACTGGTCGTGTACCCGTAAACTTTGGGAGCGTACCGCCGCCCTCGCCGACGAATATTCTGATCTGCTCGTCCACACGCACCTGCTCGAACTCAAGGAGAGCAACACGATGGCGCGGTCAAACGGCGCCGAGGATTCGCTTGACCTCCTCGACGATGTCGGGCTCCTCGACGACCGTCTGGTGGCCGCCCACTTTCGCCTCGCCGACGACGAGGACGTCCAGCGCACTGCCGACGCGGACGCGTCGGTCGCGCACTGTCCGTCGATCTTCTGCTACTGGAACACGGATGGCGACGTCCAATGGACGCCGGTACCAGAACTGCGCGCCGCGGGTATCGATGTCGGGTTGGGCATCGACGACCACTACTGGCACGACTCTTACAATATGTTCGGCGAAGCGCGACAGGCTCGGCTCGCGGCCAACCTCAAGCGATCCGCTGGCCAGTACGACTCGATGGAACTGGTTCGGATGCTCACCATTGAGGGAGCAGAGGCACTGGGTGTCGGCGACGAGATTGGCAGTCTCGAACCCGGCAAGCGCGCCGACATCATCCTGCTCGACGTCGAACAGCCGAAGTTCACGCCACTGACCAATATCCCGGCACAGGTTGCCAACAACGCGGTGCCCGCCGACGTGGAGACGGTTATCGTCGACGGCGACGTACTGATGGAGGACGGCGAGGTCAAGACGATGGACACCAACGCCGTGTGTAAGCGGGTCGAATCTGCGGTCGACCGCTTCGAGTCGGAGACGGACTGGGAACTCGGGATTGGTGGAAGTGAGCCGCCGAGTACGATGGATGTCGCCCGTGACCTACCAAAGCGCGGCCCCGCCCAATTGCTCGGGCGGCTCGCGTTCCAGTCGGTCAGGGACAGATTCCCGTTTTGAAGTTCAAGATGGGTAGCGATCGGTGACCATAACGTGTGCTGTTCCAATAGAGCCAAATCGAGAAATGTCTCTTCTGGATCTATTAATCCAGGTTTGATTCAGGGTTGAATGGATCAAGATGCGGCAGGTGCTTGCACATTCTCATCACAGAACATCGTTCGAAGATACGCGACCAGTTCGAAGAAACGAGATCCGATACGGTCAGAAAAAGCAATCCTCAGTCTTCAGGTATCGGTCGTCCAGGTGCTTCCGTCGCAGGCGCCGAGGGTTCGTGAGTACCAAAGTCGGGATGAGTCTCTTCCATCCACAGGTATACGATGGCCCCTGAAACGAACATCAATATCGCGGTCATGTAGAAGGCGGCCTCGGCGTTCACGAATTCCATCGAGAGGCCGATCAAGATCGCGCCGACGCCGTAGCCGGCGTCGCGCCACATTCGGTAGACGCCCATCCCGGCCGACCGCCAAGTCGGATGGGCCGCATCGCTCGGGACGGTCATCAGGTTCGGATAGAGCAGCGCCATCCCCAACCCCGAGACCCCGGACAGGATAGCCCAAGTGAGGTAGCTATCGACGAACACCATCCCGAAGACGCCGCCACCTGCGAGGAACATCCCCGCGATGACTGGCGGGCGTCGACCGATGCGGTCGGCGAGGCCACCGGTCCCGATCTGGAGAAAGTACATCGCGCTGTGGACGCCGACGACCACGCCGACGGCCTCAATAGCCAGCCCTTGACTCGTGAGATATAGCGGCACGGCGATCCAGAACAGTGTGTCAACGAAGTTCTCGATATGACCGGCCTGGGCCGCAGCAAACAATGTTCGGTCACCATAGGTCGCGCGCTTCAGAACCTCCTTGAACGGCAAGTTCGCATCGTGATGATCGTCGTCGCCTTCCAACTGGGCGAGCTGTACTGTCTCCCTGATGAGGAAAACCGAGATGAGCGTCGCCAGGACGACCACTACTGCGAGGAAGTAGAACGGCTCTGGCCGGAGGCTCGTCTGCCCTGCAATGACGCCCGTGATCCACGCGCCCGCCGCGACGCCGGTGTAGCCGAACGCCTCGTCGATACCGACGGCGAGCCCGCGCTGCTCGGGGCCGGCGATGTCGATCTTGGCGTTGATCGCCATACTCCAAGTCAGCGCCTGATTGATCCCTAAGAGGATGTTCCCGACGGTGATCCAGCTCCAGCTCGGGGCGTAGATGAGGATCACTGGGATCGGAAGCGCAGTGATCCAGCCAAGTACCAGCACCGGCTTGCGGCCGTACTCCTCGCCCCACTTGCCAGCGTAGAGATTGAGCAGCGCCTTGACGAAGCCGAAGGAGACGACGAACGAGGCGATGACGAAAAACGACTCGACGCCGAGCACGTCCTCGCCCAGGAGGGGAACGACCGTCCGTTCCGAGCCAATCGTCAAGCCGGTCGCGAACACTAGTAGGACGTGCAGCGAGAACTGTCCAAGGTGCTCGCGAATCCCCTGTTTCAGGTCGGTTTGCTCGCTCATAGGTTACTCGGCTGCACAACGGTTCTGGCCGAGTTCGAGGTCGGCCAACCCTCCATCGATAATGCCGCTACATAGGTCACAGATGGTGATAGAATCGAATCAATTCGATCTCTTTAGTTGGCGGCGCAGTTGTTCGGGCCGAGTTCGAGCGCTTCAGTGTCCCCGCCGGGCTGCTTTCCCCAGTTAATCTGCTTGATCTCGTTGTAGTTCGCGGGCTCGTCAGCGAGACTCTCCACGATGGTTTCGACGAACGCCGTTTCGTCGTTGTCTTCGACGTAGCTCAGAAGTTCATTCGTCGTTTCCTCTCTGAGCTTTCCGAGTTCGGTAGCGAGCGGACGAATCTCTTCGTCGCTAAAGTGGCCCGGTAGGACAACAGTCTCATCGGCCAGATTCGTCAGCTGATCCAAACTATCAAACAACTGGCCAGCCGCTTCGCGAACTGCGTCTTCGGCACTATCCTCGAGGTCAGGCCGGCCGACGCTGCGCAGAAATAGCGTGTCCCCGGAGAGGAGTGCATCGTCGAACTGGAACGAGACGCTCCCGGGCGTGTGGCCTGGCGTGTAAATCACGTCGAGTTCGCGGTTCCCGACAGCAATCGTTTCATCGTCCTCGAGTTCCGCGACGCTGTCGAGTTCGCCAGCGTCGTCTTCATGCAAGTAGTACGGTACGTCGAGTTCGCCGGCGAGCTGACGAGCACCAGAAACGTGGTCGGCGTGTGCGTGGGTATCGGCGACGCCGACGATCTCGAGATCACGTTCGTCTGCTGCGTTGAGATACTGGTCGATGTACTGGCTTGGGTCGACGACGATGGCTTCACCATCGTCGTAAGCGAGGTACGAGACGCATCCCGTGCCGGGGCGGACGATCTGGATGATCCCGTTGACGTCCTGAATTTCGTACTGGCGGTGAACTCGGCCCCAGCCATTCATTCCGCCGTCGATCGACTTAGCGTCGAAGCCGTGCTCGCGGAGGAATTCGGCGGCGCGCGCCGACGTGACACCGGCAACGCAGACGACTACGATTTCTTCATTTCCGGGCAGCTCATCGAGATGCGACTCCAGCGTGGAGTAATCGTAGTCCAGCAGTTCATCGTAAACGGGAATGTTCACACTCCCGGAAATCTGCCACTCGTCGTAATCGTCCTCGTTGCGGACATCGAGGATGAAGAGATCCTCGGCGTCGTCTTCTTGGACGCGTCGAGCGACTTCCGAAGGGGCGATCGTAGTATTGCTCATTATACCCAATACTATGAAACAGCACCTATTAAATCCGTTGGTCGAAATACCAGAGGTGATTCCGTTCATATCTATGATTTGGGCTATCTATCGGAAATACGCAGCAGACAGTACACGGAGGTTTGATGACTTCTTTACTCATCTTCGGAGGTGACAGCGCTAATCCTTACATAGTTTAGCCACAACTGCACACTATAGGCTATCATACATTCGAGGTTGAACAGGCCGAGAAGCTAGAAGATTCGGCGTCTCGTTACCGGTATCTCTCTGCGGAAGAACTCCTCTGGAGTGTCTCTCCATCAGACGAGGAGGTTATCGCTGATCTCGGAAGCGGGACGGGCTTCTATACTGACGACCTCGCTCCGCACGTAGGCGAGGTGTATGCTGTCGACGTACAGGAAGCGATGCACGACTACTATCGTGACAAAGGCGTACCGGTGAACGTTGAGCTCATCACAGCAGAAATCAGTGACCTCCCGTTCGACACCAGCTTTCTCGACGTAGCAGTTTCGACGATGACCTATCACGAGTTTGCCGGTTCAGATGCGCTGCGAGAGCTCGCACGGGCCATTTGTCCGGATGGTCGTCTCGTTATCGCTGACTGGTCAGCCGAAGAACTGGGAGAAACAGGTCCGCCCTTGGACGAACGATTTGCTGCCGAAGAGACAGCCTCCTCGCTCCGGAATCATGGCTTCAAAATTCGACATCAGGCGACACGAACTGAGACGTTCATTCTCGTCGCTGTTCGAGAATAGAGAGATCAGCTTTCGACGGTCGGCGGCTGACTGGACGTGTCGCCGTATTTTTCGCTGAATTCGCCGATGAGCTGGCCCATTTGTGCGTACCAGTCGTTGAGCATCCGCTGCATCTCCTGGGCGATCTCGTCGGCGTCTCGCGGGAGATAGACGTGATAGTACCCGCCTTGATCGTAGTTGACCTGCTCTTTCTGAATGAACCCAGCCTGCATCAACCGCTTGACGGACCGGTAGGCGGTCGACCGCTCACGGTCGATTTCGTCCGCAATTTCGTCGACGGTGAGCGGCTCGCTGGCTTCGTTCAGTAGTCGGAACACGTCTTTGTCGATTTCTTTGAGATTGTGGAAACACTCCAGCAGGCCCTCACACTGCATATCCTGCCGAAGCATTTCACTCATCGAGTCAGGCATCAGTTACCGGTACTAGGTGCCTGTCACTCAAAAGTATTTGCATAGTTAGCACAATACTGTGCCCATCTATGACGACACGAGCCGACACCGTGTTCCGATTCGCTTCTGCCGAAGTACACAGACCGTCGAGAGCACATCGCAGTGCTGACCGCGATCGTCGCCCCGCAGAAGAGTGCGATGCTTACCGTATCAGTTGTTGGTAGCACAGTTTATTTATTCAGAAATACGTCTGAAACTGAGATGGGTAATTTGCTAAGTACGTCTGCGTATTGTTCGTCCGTGGAGACGAATACCCTGGCCGCCTCTCAGCCCAGTGGTCGAGCACTTCACCGATCGAGGAGTTTCTGACCGGCCAATGGGGCGACCACAGCACCACTGACGGCGATGGCGGAGCCGCAAAACGTGACCAACAGTGGTGGTTCGAAAGCATACAGGAGGGCAAAGAAACCGCCCGCGAGTCCGAGGACGGCAAATCCAGTACCGGCCTCTCTGCGGTTCGACGGGTGGGCTGGCGTCGAATCGGCAATGCCATGCCAAGTGAGCCACGCGCCGAGGGCGCTTCCGAGCGCAGCCACGCTCTCGAAGGTGAACCCATGTATCAACCCCAGCGCCCCGACGGCTACGGCAACGAGGAGCACGCGACCGGGGGCAGTGCCGCGGTCGGTGATCACGTAGAGCACACCCAGTACCACCAGCCCGAGGCCGGCTCCGGCCACGACGTCGACGAGGTAGTGGACCCCCAGGACGAGCCGCGAGAGCGAGACGAGACCGACGACGACGCCCGCGACTCCGAGCCATACGCGCGACAGTTCGTCCTCCACGACGACGAGCGCGAACCCGCCCCATACCAGCGTACTCCCGAAAGCGTGCCCGCTCGGAAATCCGAACCCGTCCCCCGTCGCGATGTTCGCGAACACCGCCTGCAGGACGGATGGAACCCATCGAATGGCGGGGGGATCACCCGCCCCAGGTGGCCGCGGGAGCGAGAAAAACTGCTTGAGTACCCCGATGAGAGCAACGTAGGTGAGCAGGAGTCCGAGGACGAACAGGCCACGCCGCCGATCGATCCCCCACCGCGGGAACTCGTCGCCAGCGACGTAGAGCGCGCCGCCTAACAGAAAAAGGAACCAGACGTCGCCGAGTTGCGTAAGTAATGCGAAGAGCACGAGAACTGGGTCCTGCGCCGATCCGTGAAGCGCCTCGGTGACTCCGATACCGCGGTCCCGTGTGAACATATTCGTACAGAGAGTTATCGGCTCAGTGCTGTTATGCCCTTGGCCTATACTGAACGTGAGTTTCGACCCTCCTTTTGAATAAAGAAGCCGTATTACCAACTACTGGTATTAAACGACTCAATACCGAGCGAGTTAATCCGTTCTCTGATCACCCGGTATCAGGTGATTCTGTGGGGACCATCGAATGTTAGCTGGAAACGGTTTCGGTCACGTCGGTCGTGCTCGAGCGAAGCGTTCGCCAGTAGCCCTGTACGTACGCGCCGAGGAACATCCCGATGACCGCCCACAGGATCGGATAGTTACCGATACCGACGCTCGCGTAGGCGGCCCCCGGGCAGATACCCGAGAGGCCCCAGCCGACACCGAAGATCGCCCCGCCGACGACGACGTTGCGGTCGAACTCTTTCACTCGGCGCGTGTACTCGCTGGCCGTCAACGGCGCCCGATCGAGATACCCAGTGGCGACGGCGAACGTGAGCCCGGTCACGACGGCTGCACCACCCATGACGAACAAAAGGCCGAAGTCCTCGAACTGGAGGAAGTCTAGTACGACCTCGGGGCGAGCCATGCCGCTGATCGCGAGGCCGAAGCCGAAGATCAGCCCGCCCACGTAGATTATCGGCATGAACAGCGGGCTACGGCGGGTACCGCTCGCGGGTCGTTCCTCCCCGCTCGCCTTCCCCGAGGCCTCTCGGTGGTCGGCCTCGCCGCTCATGGTGCCACCCCCGCCGCCTGCACGAGTTGAGCTGTCCCGATCGCGATAGCGAGGAACGTCGCCACGTTCACGAACGAGGTGTTCGAGAGCGATCCGACGCCGCAAACGCCGTGGCCCGACGTGCAACCTTTGCCAAGACGCGTCCCGACGCCGACGAGGAAGCCGCCGCCCAGGAGCCGCCACCACTGAACCTCTGTCGTCCAAATCCCGCCCTGGAAGAGGACTGCGTACACGGCGGCGCCGCTGACGATGCCCGCTGTGAATACGAGTCGCCAGTCTCGTGACTGGACGTACTTGAACCGGTTGAACCGGGGCGCATCGGAGATGTACGACAGCGTCGACTCGAGGAACGTGCTCGCACCGGCAATGATCCCTGTGGCGAGGTAGATGACTGCGGCGCCGAGTCCGACGAGCAGTCCACCGAGGAGATACGGTAGGATCCCTCGCGGAAAGAGCTCCCCGAGCGCGAGCATTGGTGTGAGTTCGCTCATCTTAGTTCGTTAGCGCCTCCTCGCTCGCTGCACAGTTGTTCGGTCCGAGTTCAAGCTCGAACGCTTCCTCGTCGTCGGGCGCTTCCTGACCGAGGTTGGTGGCGATAATCTCTTCGTAGTTGGCCGGTCGCGGCGGCATGTCCGAGACGATGAACTCGACGAACGACTCTTCGTCCATCAACAGTGCGTCCATCGCGTCTCGCAGTTCACCGAGTGCAGCGGTGTACGTGCCGTCCTCGTTCGGCGTTGCGGAATCGCTGCAGTGCGCAGGTGCGATGATCATATCGTCAGACTGTGTCAATACTTTCTCGGTGAGCGATTCGTAAAGCGTCCTCGCGGCGTCTCGAGCTGCTTCGGGATCTTCGAGGTCAGGGCGTGCGACACTTTCGGTGAACAGTCCGTCACCGGTAAACAGGACGTTCCCAACTTTGTATGCGGTCATTCCCGTCGTGTGGCCGGGCGTATGATACACGTCGATCTCGATGTCTCCGACTTTGAGCGCGTCCCCGTCTTCGATGGTTTCGTACTGGCGGTCGTACTCGACGCCACGCGCCGCCGCTGCTTCGGGCATGATCGCAGTTGCGTCTGTCTGCTCGGCGACCGACCGAATTCCAGAGATGTGATCTGCGTGAACATGTGTATCGATCGCGTACGTGAGTTCTGCACCGAGATTTCGAACGTCCTGGATATAGTCGTCAGTGAACGCTCGTAGCGGGTCGATGACCGCGGCTTCACCGTTCGAGGCGATGAGGTACGCGAGACACCCGCTGGATGGACGCTGGTACTGTGCAATTGTCGCGTCGACGTCGACGTTGAGTTCAGTGTATTCGTAGATGCGTGCCCAACCCCTCATTCCGCGTTCGAGGTGGTTGACGTCGTATCCTTCCTCCTCGAGGTTCTCGGCGACCATCTCGCTGGAACCGCCCTTCGCGCACAAGACTGTGATCTTCTGTTCTTCGGGAAGCTCTGCGAGAAGGTCCTGTGGAATCCCGTCGAGCAACTGGAAATAGGGATAATTCACGATCTCGACGTTCTCGCCTTCGAGATGCCACTCATCGAAGTCACCTTCCGAGCGCGCGTCGAGGATGAAGACATTCTCGCCGCTGTCAATCCGTTCTTTCAGTTGTTTCGGTGTGATCGATTCGACGTTTTCCTCAGTGGCGGGAAGGTCTTCTTCGGTCATCGTCATCCCCTTCTACTAACGGCCTGCCAATAAGGCTTCGCATAGTAATTCTACCTCTACACAATACTGTATTTGGATATGTGTGTATCAAGACCGTATACCGCCCGATATAGTATCTGGGGTGCTTATAGTAATGCTCAATACGTGGACCACCATCGACACGCTTTTATTGTGGCCGACAGTATTGGACGGTGTAGTCAATATTATGACTGAGTACGAAATTACCGAGACTCTCGACGTGAAGGGACAGAATTGCCCGATGCCGGTCGTCAAGACGAAGCAGACCATCGACGAACTCGGGGAGGGCGGGGTTCTGGAAGTCCTTGCAACTGACCCCGGAAGTATGAGTGACATCGCTGGTTGGGCGGATACGACCGAGGGTGTGGAGCTCGTCAATCAGGATGAGGGTGACGACGTCTTCACCCACTACGTTCGCAAGACCGAGTAAGACAATGAGTACCGACACCCCACAAACGTCCACTGCTGACGAGGAACCGCTGAGCCGTGCAGAACTCGAAGAGCGAGTTACGGAACTCGAGGACCGGCTTAGCGATGTCGAGTCCGAGAGCGGCGATGAACAGCCGAAGATGTCGATCATCGCGACGAAGGGGACACTCGATATGGCGTACCCGCCGCTCATCCTCGCAAGTACCGCCGCCGCGTTCGGCTACGAGGTGACGGTCTTCCACACGTTCTGGGGGTTGGACATCCTCCACAAGGAGAAGTCGAAGAATCTGAAGCTGAGTTCCGTCGGTAATCCCAGTATGCCGGTCCCGAATGCGATCGCGGCGCTTCCGGGTATGGATCGCATGACGACGAAAATGATGGAACGACAGATCGAGGACAACGACACGGCGACGATCGAGGAACTCATCGACACCTCCCTAGAGATGGGTGTCGAGTTCCAGGCCTGTCAGATGACGATCGATCTGATGGACTACGACGAAAACGACTTCTACGACGGTATCACCGTCGGTGTCGGGGCAGCGACGGCGATTCAGGACATGGCTGAATCCGACATTCAACTCCTCGTCTAATGTCACAACCCTCAGCAAAGGAGATCGATCCTGGCGATTCTGAGAACAGGGAATTGGGAGAAGGCCTTCTTGAGGAAAATATGGGGCCCAGCTCGGCCACCGCTCACCTCTATCGGGGCGAGATACATCGTATGAAATTCTGGCGAGAGCGCCTCGATCGAACGACGAACTGGGCCGTTCTCGTCATCTCTGCGATCCTCACGTGGGCGTTCTCGCGGCCTGACATTCCCCACTATATCCTTCTCATCGGTGTGGCCACGCTCTCGGTCTTTCTGCTGATCGAGGCCCGTCGGTATCGAGGATACGACATCTGGCGAAGCAGAGTCAGGAAATTGCAGGAAAACGTCTTCGCATATGGGCTTGACCCCTCTGCTGGGCTGCCCGATCCCAACTGGCGTGAAGCGTTGAGTCAGGATTATCGGGAACCGACGATCAAGATCAGCACAGAGGAAGCGATAGCGCACCGTCTACGACGAGTGTATCTGCCGCTGTTCACCGTGTTACTCGCTGCATGGCTCGTACGTATTACTGCTTTCTCTCCAGAGCCGTGGGTGACGAGTGCCGCGATCGGGATGATTCCCGGAACGATTGTCATCGGAATTGTGGTACTGTCCTATCTCGGCGCAGCTATCGTCGCTATGCGCCCACGAACGTGGCATGCGAAGGGTGAACTGCGTTCTGAAAATCTGCGTAAAAAATGAGACTCAGGCAGCAACTGCTAGCGGATCTTCGTTTCCGAGTATCGTAGTCATGCTATCAAACGTATATTATTATATACTGAATATCACAGACATAACCACCGCAACTAAATTACAGAAATAAAGTGGAGTAGTGCGGTTATGCTGTGCTCAGAGTCGATCCAAGTAGTCCCGCCGCTGTTCCATCTTCTCTTTCTCAGTACGTCGGTCGTAGTGTTGTTCGATGACCGCAGGGCTCACGTTCGCTCGATCACTGACGACGTTGTCTGGGAGGGCGCTGTTGAGTGAGTGTGTAATACTCCCCCGCCGGATGGCGTGGGGATTGACGTTCGCGGGACACCTGAACGCCTCCTGGTCGTTGACAGCAGCCTCACATTCTTCTGGGTCCCGATCTTCAGGACACTCTGCTCCACGGAAGCACGGCCGGGTTGCTTGGTAGACGTACTTCCTGAGCGTAGTCTTGTTCGCGCGACCCTCCCTCGTCGCGACGAGCGGTTCACGGCCGAAGTCGTCAGTCACGTTCGGTCGCTTCTCTTCGATCCAGTCGTCGAGCAGCATGCAGATGTCATCCGACAACGCGACCAGACGATCACCGTCTTTCTTGTTCTTGATTGGCGTGTCCGTCTCCGGGCGGTGGTGGACCTCGATGTACTGCTCGCCGGGATTGTAGTCGTCGACGTCGAGGGCGTTGACGCTGCTGACACGCATCATCGTATGCCACATCAGCGCGACGGTGACGTGTTCACGGGATGCGTAGTCGTACTTGGCGAGGTACGAGAGAACTGCTTCGGCTTCCTCGGTCTCCAGCATCTCGTCGCGGGTATTTTGCTCTGGCGTCATCGATGGCGAACGGACCTTCGTCGAGAGGTCCTGTTCGACGGCGTCGATCGACTCGGCCCAGCGGATGAATACGCGCAGCGTGTCCATCTGGGTCTTCTCGCTGGCGACGGAGAGGTCTCCGTCGTCGCGACGCCAGAGACGATACTGCTGGAGTTTGCGACCGGTGAGGTCGTTGAGATTGTCGATGTCTTCCATCCCACACCAGCGCAGAAAGTGCTTGAGGCGGTACCTGTGCGACTGAATCGAACTCTCAGCGAGTTCGGCTTCCTTGTCCGTGAGGTACAGCTCGAGTGCTGTCTCCGGATCGATTGGCTCGAGACTCATAGTCGTGAGTCGCGAACCGATAACGGGTCGATCTAAACTCCGCGATTTTCCCCCGTTCGTTAGACAGAACGAGAGGAATCCTGCGGGCGTCTGAGTGGCTGTGAGCTTGCAGCGCCCATACATTTGAAGTGCGATAATCGCCAGACAGCACGGCGATTATCGGTCGAACGGGCCACAGTTATGATTTCGTTCGATGAGCGAACGGGGAAGTGATTATCACCGGGATTCGCGTACAGCCAAACTCGTCGGAAACCAGAAAATCAATCACCGAATGATTCTGTGTCCCACCATTACATCGTTCCTGAACTTATCGCTGGATACGTCAATCCAAAGATCTCCAAGCCATAGCAGCCGTGTCAATCACCTCTAATGCATCCTGACTCCCGTCTGCCGCCCCTTTCTCGAAATCCTCCTCTGTCTGCCCCATTTGGTTGGTCACGTGGGCGAAGCAAACGACTGGCTGCTCTCGAACGTCGCCGAAAGTGTAGAGTGCTACTGCCTCCATTTCGACAGCAAGAATTCCGTCTGATCGGGCACGTTCAATTGCAGTTTCTGTTTCCGAAATAGGGCATCCGTTGTCCACGTTGCTCCCGTGTATACAGGTCGAGGTACAGTTTTACACACCTCTTCGACCGAAACACGAAGCTCGTCATCGAGAGTCGCATAACTACTTGGCGAACGGTAATAGTGACTCGTTCCTTCGTCGCGGAGCGCACGCTCTATGAGAACGAAGTAGGGCGGATCGTCCTTGGGCACAATCTGTCCTGAGGAGGTTACGCTTATGAGAAACTGGCAGCCGGCGGCGAACAGTTGCTCTGCAAGTAGCACAGCGAACGGTGCCCCGACAACACACCCTACGATTCCGAACTCCTCCCCGTTTCGTTCGAACCGATAGAGGTCGGTGTGATAGCCGGGCCACGCTCCATCCTTTTGTGCTTCACCGGTAGCCGTCAACTGGCGCATAATATCTCCATCTGGATCGAGGATACAGATTTCCGGGACTGAGCGTTCCGGGAGGTCCTTCTGTCGTCGGGCGTTCTCCAGCAGTGCTTCCGGCGAGAATACAGAGGATTCGTCGAATTCTTTGGCCTCGAATAGCGGAGACGAGTCCGGATCGGTCGAGTCAGTCATATAGTTCGTGTTCACGGAACCTGGGCAAGGATATTGTGGTCACTCAGGCAGAGTCCCGACTACCGCTGAGATCGCGGCTTTCGATGGATCTGTGCTCTCGAGAAAGCTGATGAGTAGAGCCGCCGCGTTTATCCGCAAGTCGCAAGGGAGTGACGACGATGTCTTCCTCGAGTTACAGCGCGAACGTGTCCCGGCGCTCGCGGAGCAGTTGGCCGACGAGGTGGACGTGATCGATCTCGGCGTCCACACCGGATTCAGCGTGCATATGAAGTCCGTCGACGAGGAGCGTATCGATGCGAACCCGAAGGTGGAAACATTACTCGAGGCACTCCGTGACGGCGAATACGACTACCTCGTCGCGTGGGACGATACGCGCCTGGCCCGTGACCAATTTTATTGGAAACTGAAACGGGCAGCTGTCCTCAGCGACTGTCTACTCGAGTTTGTCGAAAACCCACCGGAGGACGAGCTCACTTTCCGAGTCCAGAGAGCCGTCGGGAGCGACGTCAAACGGCGGGAGATAAAGAAATCCCAGGCCGCGATGGATGCCCGTGAACAGCGTGGGGACGACCACGGACGTCCGCCCTTCGGCCTTTGCTACGACGAGGACGGCAGACGGTGGATCCCCGATCGCGAGAGTAGGGAGTTCGCGACTGCCCTCGAAGTGATCCGACTTCGAGAAACCGGCCGTTCATGGAGAGACATTGCTGACGAAACGGGTGTGAACCGATCAACCGCCCGCGGAATCTACGGTCGGCGAGACCGATATCTCGAAGAAGCCGAAACCGGGATGGTAGCGTGATCAGTGATTTGCTCAAGTGACCTCTCGAGTCAAGGTCAACCCTTAGGCAACCATGAACGACACCGGAAGGGAATACCCCTCCCGGTGGCCGATCGAAGCGAGCGGTGTTGTGCGGAACTGTCGTTCGCTGCGTCTTGTCGCCGGTCGCGCTCTTACCATGAACACGGTGTGGGTGTTGGTGGGTTCCTCTGGCCTTCGACCAGCATAACATGGTCCGATCCGAGAGCAAATAGGACTATTACTTGCATGAGACTGTGACACTCAGTACGACACTATGAAAAACCGTGTACTATTACGGTTTGGCCTATTTCGAAGTCGGTTATTCATGTCCAGGGTGTCTGTAAACGGGGTTTCTCAGACGATACCCATAGGTAGCAAAGATACACTCGGGATAATTACAGATGAGGAGGGAATGAATCTACTGGTAAGCAGATATGCGAATTGAACGGGCAAGTCAGAATACTCCAGTGATGAAACCCAATCCCACGATGATGAGGACAGCTGCGGAAAACGCTGGGAGGTACGGTGTGTACTGCTTGACTTTCTCCTCGGAGTGCTGGTAGCCTGCAATCAACAGCATCGTCAGTCCAACGATACCCGCGATGACGGTGAGGGCGTACGCACTCATCAGTTCGAGGCAGTGGTTTGATCCAGCGCAGAGCGCAATAATCTCGAATTCCTCTTCGTGGGCGAATCCGAGTACGAACGCGAACCACGCGATTCCAAGGAGGCCACGGTCAGCGGTTGCTTCGGGGTCATCATGTGAGTGAGAGTGCCCACTGACGAAGGGAACGAAGCCTTTCAAACGAGTGATCAGCCCATTGTTGTGGTTGTGTGAATGGACCTGCTCGTGAGAATGGCTTGAATGCTCGTCCAGATCGTGGTAGTGGTGGTGGTGGTCGTGGCTGTGATGGTCGGAGTGGCCGTCATCACTGTGACTGCCGTGAGAATGCCCGTGAAAGTATTCACGGATCCCAAGCGCGATGAGGAGAACACCGGCAACGAGGCTGACTGGCCCGCCGATTTGGATACCACCGAGTATCGTCATCGGCTCGTTGACCTGCGTGAGGTTGAAGTAGTCTTTTGCGTAGAAGAACACCCCCACCATCGCAATACTGCTGATAAGGTGGCCGACGCCGATGATGAGACTCGCCGCGAACCCGTACACCCACTTGTTCGTCTGGTCGAGCGCATATGAGGCGGCAACGGGCCACCCATGACCCGGTTCGATGCCGTGAACAGCGCCGAGCACAACTGCCCCGAAGAAGAGACCGAGTGCTTCGCCGTGTAACATCCTGATCGAGACTCTGCTACCGACGTGAATAACGGTTGTTAATACCGAAATAGGTGCATCGTCATACGAGAACCTCTTGTAGAAACACGACGAGCCAATACCTATGCGAACGAGTTTCAATATTCCAGACGAAGTCGTCGAAGAGTTCGACCGAGTCTGGCAAGAGCAGGACATCGAAAATAGATCCCGAGCGGTCCGAGAAGCGATGTTGGAGTACATCGAGTCTCACTCCCGCCTCAAAGAGACAAGCGGAGAAATCGTTGCGCTCGTCGCATTCGATTATCGCCACCACGAGGTGATACAGGAACTCCATGCAGTCCAACACGAGTATCAAGACGTGATCCTCAACACGAGTCATACGCACCAGGGGGAGTGGTGCCTCGAATCACTGTTTTGTCGGGGACCAACCGAGCAGGTACGTACCCTCACCTACCGACTCCGCGACTTTGACGGCGTAAATCGGGTCAAGGTAATGGTCATCCGGGACGGCGAAGAATGATGATCTGCTAGAAACATTCGAGAGGTACACTCGCTATGTGTTTCACCTGTATTGAACGAAGCCGCTGTCCGGCTTTGGCCAGTTCAGAGAACTCGTCCTAAGGCCGCCGTCAGAAATATCGAGCAAGCTGTAAGGCTCTAACACCACTGATATCACGCCTCTAAACAAGGCCCACAGTGCGTATCGGTCACCAAGTTTTCGTGATTCCCTCTTGTAGGAATACTCCAAACGGTGGGTGGACACAATGCGATTC
Source organism: Natrinema amylolyticum (assembly GCF_020515625.1). Lineage (NCBI taxonomy): Archaea > Methanobacteriati > Methanobacteriota > Halobacteria > Halobacteriales > Natrialbaceae > Natrinema > Natrinema amylolyticum. The sequence goes on along the minus strand of NZ_JAIWPJ010000007.1, from coordinate 58,523 downwards.
AGTCGCCGGACAGGTGGTTCCCACGAGCGATGACATACATAAGTATGATCCCCGCACCGACGGTGAGGATAAATTGCCCGATCACTGCCAGTATCGCAGCTGGACCCTGAGCACCGAGAAAGAATACAAGAGTGAACGGGATGAGACTGACGAGCGCGAACGCACCGATGAGTTTGCCGAGGGGGACTGCTTCGTATCGAATCCAAGACTATCATTGCAACGGCCCGGCGGCGTGAGGGAGTGCTCGCCATCCATTGTCCGCTTCGATGTCCGAGTGCTTGCGTGTTGTACTGCTGGGCGTCCAAGCAGACCATATTCTGTATCAGGAATGTCTCCACTACCTCGGTGGTGGAGGGGGTATAGAGGGCTACAGTACCTACTAGTAGTGATGTCCGAATCAGAAGTGACCCGCTGGGAGTACGAGACACTTCGCCCACCGCGCGATGAGACCCAAAAAGAAGCAGAGGATCCGAAAGCAGAGTTGAATCAACTCGGTGCAGAAGGCTGGGAGTTTGTGGAGACGATCGACTACGAGGGAGGCGGCACCAAGTACCTCGTTTTCAAGCGACCTGCCCAATCGGGTGAGCCAGTATGACTGACAAGACCGATATCAGTACGGCCAACACGATGCGTGAGCGCTCAGGCGAGAGTCGGATTAAACTCTGGTTGCTGCTGCGCGCGAACCGCTTTCACGTCTCCATGGTCCTGACCAGTGCCGTGTTCGTCGCATTCGTCATCGCCGTCGCTGTCCTCGATCCACCGTTTTCACAGCAAATCGAGTCCGGCGACATGATCGACACGATGTTCTCGACGATGATCACGGTCATCGTGACTGGGACGACACTCGTCGTCACGATCGGTCAGCTCGTCCTCTCCCAAGAGAACGGCCCGCTCGGCGATCAACGCGAGCGGATGGCCAGTTCGATGGATGTCCGGGACTTTACTGAAGAATTAATCGGATCTCCGAGTCCTGCCGATCCATCCGAATTCCTCCGGCAAATCATCGGAATTACAGCACAACGGACGACGGCTCTTCGAGAGTCTATTGACAAGAATGATAACGAGAACCTCCGAGAAGAGGTCGATGAATTCGCTGAAAGCGTCACTGGGAACGCTGACACGGTGCGTGACCAACTTGAGGATGCGCAGTTCGGCTCGTTCGATGTATTATTCGCTGCACTAAATTTCAATTATGGCTGGAAAATATTCCAAGTTGAACGCTTCGCGAACGAATACAAAGAGAGCCTCAATGAGGAAGAACGCGGCTTGCTTGACGACCTCAAAACAGCGCTGTCTCTGTTTGGTCCGGCGCGCGAACACATCAAGACGCTGTACTTCCAGTGGGCACTCATCGACCTGTCTCAGATGATTCTCTATGCTGCAGTCCCGGCATTGGCCGTTGCGGGTATCATGGTCGGAATCGTCGATGCGGGGACGTTCCCAGGAAGCATACTCGGTCTCGATCACATCATCCTCGTCGTGGGCGGTGCGTTTGCGGTGACGCTCGTTCCATTCATGCTGTTCGTCTCGTACGTCCTTCGCATTGTCACCATAGCAAAACGGACACTTGCCATCGAGCCGCTGATCCTCCGCGAATCACAACGCTAAGATCCGACGCAGAACTCAAACCTCAGACACGGTTAGATGTGGATGCTTCGTGAGGTACTGAGGTTAGTCACTCTCTGAACGGGCGTCGATTGCTCGCGTCCCGCCACAGTTCCAATACGTCCTCCGCGAGGAGATCGATACAGGTGCTGTTGAATGCCTTTGGGAAATTCCCCAACCCCATTGCAGCCTCTAACATCGAAAATATAGCCCGAAACGATTCGTCGCCCCTAATCCACTGGAATGACCGATTGACACTCAGATTACGCCGTCACCATAACTGCTTATGGAGCGAGGGGATGTCTCTCCTCTATGACCGATTCGAGTAACGACGAGTTCGACCCAACAGCACCAGACCAACGGGAGATCGGCCGCGAAATGGTTGACGACAGTACGGGACTCGGTTCGGTGATGGCCCACGCCTATCGCGGAGAGATAGACCGAGTGGGGACGTGGCGGCAGCGCCTCGACGAGTCGACGACGTGGGCGGTGACGCTGATGGCAGCTATCTTGACGTGGGGGTTTTCGAGTACCGATAACCCACACTATATCTTGCTGATCGGGATCGTTGTCGTCACCATCTTTCTGGCCATCGAAGCACGGCGGTACCGGGACTACGATGTCTTTCGCTCTCGTGCTCGAGTCATCCAAGAGAACCTGTTCGCAAACGCCCTCGATCCGTCCCAAGGCACTGAAAGTCACGACTGGCGGGCGGAACTGAGCAGGGACTATCGCAGGCCGACGCTGAAAGTCTCGTTCTACGAAGCACTCGCGAACCGGCTCCAGCGTGTGTACCTTGCTCTGCTCAGTGTCCTCTTGGTCGCATGGGTCTTCAGGATTACAGCGTTCGCGCCGCGCCAAGACTGGCTGACAACCGCTGGAATCGCCCGTATCCCCGGAATCGCTGTGGTTGCCGTTGTGGGTGTGTTCTACGTCGTACTACTGGGCGTCACCTTCTGGCCCCGCGAGCGCCATGCCAAAGGTGAATTCCGTGAAGGGGACCCGGACGACTGGAAAGAGACAGACAGATAAATCCGTTCTCTGTATTGAACGGGCCGCTGTCCGACTTTGGACGAATTCTCGGACAATGATTTCACCAAGCCTAGTTTCGAAAGTGGCGTTACGTACATGTGCGTATCTAATCTGGCACTTCTCTCAGCTGTCGGTGATGTCGGCAGAACCGTGCTGAATACAAGGCGCGAATCTTGTAATCCAGATCCTGCTGAAATCCTCAGTAACGCAAACCGCTTCGTTTTCAGCCCCCTCCCTTCAATTCATCCATGCACTTGTCGCAAACTTTCAAATCATCCTCCCCGGCAAGGTCTTCTTCGCCGTGATCGATTGAGTCAATTAGTTCTTTCGTGATAGCATCTGGCGTGATGTCTTGAACGTCATCCACATCACGGCCGCATCGAGCACATTTGACCATAGAATGAAGTTACAAGTCACAGGTTATTATTATTATTAGCCCGAATCTTACCGTTAACGCTGTACCCTATCGTTACCGATCTGCTGAATCCACCCTCTATATTCAGTACGCTGTTCTTGACAGTAATACTAGTGTTCGCTCAGGTCTTGTTGAATACACAGCGCGACTGTGGCACGAGATTCGACTCGATCTGCGAAAGTGGTGATCGTTCAGTACAGGCAGTAGAGTTACCACAGCTACCGCAGTATATCCGATCCAAACTCGTCTACATCTTTTACCGGACACGCGGTTTTTATGCCGTGAAATAGTATTATACGGTGGCCGCCCCATAATGTGGTTGGGGGCCAAGGGAGTAATTGGGGCAACGCTCCCTCGTTATTGCAGTAGCGATCCGATTTTTTGCTTTGGTACAAATGCCGTGTTCAGTACGCACGTATAGTTACTGTTCAGTAGAGGCTGAGTAGTTACCAGAGTGTCTTCAGTACAAGCAGTAGCAGCGAGAAGACCAAAAGGAAATTCCTACAAATCGTATCTATGGCGATTGAAGCTTCATTTACTGTCCCGCAACCCGAGTTCCCTCTGAATACAGTTTTTGAACAGTTGCCAGACGCAACTATCGAACTGGATCGTGTTGTCCCAACGGAGGATGCCATCGTACCGTACTTCTGGATTCACGCGGAGAATGTTGGGGACTTCACAGCCGATTTGAGTGGTGATAAGGGGGTTGATGAGTTCAAAGTGATTGACAAATTAGAGGAAGAGATGCTTGTTCGCATTAAATGGAACCTGAACCATGAAAGTATTCTAATTGCTATCGTCAACACTGATATCACACTCCTTTCTGGATTGGGAGAACAGGAGAACTGGACATTTGAAGTCAGGAGTAGCGATCAAGAGAGTATCTCCGAATTCCAATCGTACTGCCGGGAAAATGATATCCCTATTGAACTTACCCAACTCCACGCGCTCTCGCCACTCAAATCAGATCGGGAATTCGATTTAACTGATGGACAGCGGTCAGCGTTGGTTCTCGCCTACTCTCGTGGGTACTTCGACTCGCCGCGGAAAGCCACTCAAGACGATATCGCCGACGAACTCGATATCAGCCGACAGGCGGTTTCATCGCGTTTGCAGCGCGGTCTTCGACGACTCATAGCAAGCACTCTGGTACCGACTCAAGAGTAACCGTAGAGACCCTATTTAAACAAGTTGCTCGGGCAAAACTTAGCCTCATCCCCGTGGAGCCCCTCCCATAGAGTGGCGGTCATCAACCGCTTCACTTTCCCAACCACGTGACGGTTCGATGACCGCCGTTCTTTCATCACTAACAGTGCGTTCAGTACAGTGAGGGAGTGAACACTCCATGTGGATCGCACAGGAACACGATATTCCGCTTGTGACTTATTGTGCTTGACCACCAACCGGCGGTATGAGCATTATCGCCGAGTTTTCCGTCAAATCAGATGATCTCGCGCTGAACCACGCACTCACAACGACTCCGCAGATGATCGTCGAGATCGAGCAGGTTGTGGCGACGATGGAAGATCGAATTATGCCCTATTCTGGGTGAGTGGCGGTGATCAGGACGGATTTGAAGGTGCGTTCGAGGAGGATGAAACCGTGACAAACACCGCTGTTATCGACGAAGTAGAGGGGGCGAGATTGTATCGTGCATAGAGGAGAGACATCTCCTCGCTCCATAAGCAGTTCTGGTGACAGAATAATCTGAGTGTCATGTACTGGAGAACATCGAACAGTACGCAGGTCCACTGAGCAGTTAGTCCACCGTCTTTGCCGTAAAACAAACGAACCCAGTTCTGAACACACCCTCTGTATTCAGCAACCCAATTCTGACGACTATCGGAGGAATCAATGGTCGATGTGTTGTCCCCTGACTTACCGCCGCTTCACAATCCTATCCAACTCTGTCGAACTTCTCGGACATACTTCTCGAGAATACTCATGCGTCCACCCCGCTCGTCTCTTCCTCGAGGAGCCCCGAGGCCTCGATCATGAACGTGACAAACGCGATCGCCGAGGCAAGGAAGATTTGAGACGATCCTTGCTGTACAGCGATGAGGAACACGATCGCAGTGAGAAACGCAATGAACTCCTCACCACTCATCGGTGCTTCTTGATCCCTCTCTTCGGCCTGACATTCTGACGGCACGGCCTCCTCGATTGCCGGCCCGATCCACTCGACAGTACCGAGTACCACGATGAAGGGAGCTGCCACGAACAGTGGAGCCGGCACGCCGATCACGTGGAGTGCAACCAGCAGTGCAATCGCCGGAGCAACGCAAACAGCCAGCGCTCGGATCCGCACGAAGTTGTCGACCGAACAGTCGTCACACGCGCACCTGTCTTGGACGATCCACTCCTGGACGAGCTGCCGACTCATCGTCGACCTCCATCGTACTCCACTGGTTGCGACGTCCAAGACGAACTCGACGCCGATCTCGATCGCGATCTCCACAACTCCAGATCACGATCGCCCCCGGGCCCCCTGCCTCCGACTTCACTAATCCTGCCCGTCAACTTGCTTTGGGCGTACAACAGTATGTATAGTGCCGTCGGAGCTACTAACAGCGAAGACCCCCATTGCCGTCTTGCGGTTTCCCGTATCGGATCGTTAGCCCTGATCATTGGCAATTTGTCTGATGCGTCCATCGGAGATTTCCACGGCAGAGCATCTCGCAATGTCGTTCGCGGACAGTTCACTCTCTTCGTAGATCGATGCAAGCAAACTGTCCCGGCGCTGTCGATCTGCTTCCTTTCGCGCTTTCTCGAGGTGCTTCTTGTGCCCGGATTGGCGGATCCAGTTGTCCGAGGACTCCTTGTTGTCCAGGCGATCAAGCTTGAGGTCCTGCATCGTCCGGAACGTCTCGGGGCCATCCATATTCAGCCACTCGAAATCGATAATGCACGTCATCTGCCCCGATGATTCCACGATTCCGGAGATACCTGAGGTCGCTCTGCTCAGCTACCTTACTGACTGTTCGTTGGTGGTCGAAGTGATAGAGCACCTCGAAATCCTTGCTAGTCAACAACTATTAGAACTCGATCGTCAGCGGGAACAGTCCGCTTTTGACGGCCATTGTGCGGCATATAGACAAGCTTCTCGGTAAAGTCTACGACGGCACAGAAGTTGTGAAGATTGGTTTAACCAACAAACCTTCGTCAGTCTCTATTGTGTTGGTTAACTCTCGTCAACCAGGTGAAGGCGGACAAGTTCGTTTCTCGAGTTTCTCCGTGAAGGAAGTGAACCAAGTGCTATTCCGTCCAATCGATCACCCCTACGCCACTAAGAAGCGTCTGACTCCGACCACTCGCCGTAATCACCGCCGCGAGCCAACCGGTGGTGAGCCAACAGGGCCGCTGTGCCTATGTACAGTGCATCGTCATGACTGAGAAGTGAACACTGCCACTAACGAAAGACGGCCGACGAGAACGTGAACGCCGCCCCACAGTCGGACGTAACGCTCGCGGACTATCTGGAACCAGGAGTGGTCAAATCTCCGACGGCCGTTTTACGAACCTCTACTGTCCGGAGTGGCAAGCCTACTCGGACGATATCGAGGTCGTATTCGACCGCGAGGGATAGTCGGTGCTTCGTCACCCCTACTGTCTGACCACGCTCAATGCGGCGATTATCAACGTCACCCAGCCGGTCATGGAGAACATCTACCAAACGGGACGTTCGACGATCGCCTGTTTCAGACCGACGACTAGCGACTGTTTTCACTCGACATGAGGGGTGTTGAAAACGCCGCGAGCGGCGCGGGGGAGAGAAAACGCCCGATCGCGGTGTGTCTTTTCCGGGGTGGGATTCCGCCGCGTGTGTGGACTCACGCGACAGTCGAAACGAGGGATGCCATGCGTATCAGCAGCAGGCTGGCAGTCGCCACGGTCGCCTGGTGTCGGATAATCACGAAACGCAGCGATTCGAGAAGACGACTAGTAACGAGTCAGCGACGTCGGGCAACGACTGACGACGGACTCACACAATCACAATGTCTGGTGATGTGATGTCCTGATCAGACCGTGACTGACTGGCTTTGATTCGTCCCCGTGGACTGCATGGCGCCTAAACCGGAGGTTTGTATTAAGTCTCAGCCCGAGGCTGCTGATCTGTCTCATATATCATAAAGGAAATGAGGACAGGAAGAGTAGCAGATCCTACTAATCAACGATATATCTCGCAAATATATTGGAGAATATTACGTTACATATAATTAGATAAATCAAACCTGTTGTTTTTGAAATACTCATGGCTATGCGTTAAATATGTACTGTTGAGATGAGTTCATTCAATCTCGATGATGTCGACCGCGGTATCCTCCACCTCCTCCAAGAGGATGTATTAGATTTCCTCTATCAACGCGGGGAGTATTCGGATGCGCCATCTCCACAGATAATCCTCTTGAATCCGCATTTGCCAGAAATGGATGGGTATGATCTTCTCGAGGATCTGAAGAATGAGCCAGCGTTCAGGGCCGCTCCTGTTCTAGTTCTGTCAGAATCAGATGGAGAGGAAGAGGTTTGGATCCGTTTTTACAGTACCATATTATGTATCGATACTGATAGAAACCCAATAGAAGAAGCACTGCCGTTGCTTGGGGTGCATCTCGTGTACGCTCACCCACAAATGTCTGTAGGCAACTGAAACAATAGAATTGCCTAATGAAAGAGAAAATCATCTATCAATCGCAGAAGTTGATCGTTGATACGGCCCTTCAGCATTTCCGGTAAGCTTAATAGCGGATGTTGTGGTACGTTCCCACGGTATCGTATGTCACGGAATGGTCGAACATCGCGACGGGACTTCCTGCGGGAGACTAGTGCTGGAACAACCGTTGGATACTCATTACTAGAGGCGGACAAAATCGTTGGGAGAGATGTCCAAGACATAGACAATAAATCGCGATTTACAGGGAAGGTGGTAGATCCCTTTGGAAAAGGTGTCGAGAGTCGGTTACAGTTCTATGACCTGAATACGCGCCCACCTCCGATTACTAGTCATGCTGAGTCAGAAGCCTTCCAGACATCAATCACAACAGATCCTGATGGGACATTCAGTTTATCGGCTGAGGAAACAGGCACGTTACCGGACGAAATCAGAATTCTCGTCACGGAAGAAAAGGAAGTGGTAGAACGCGGCTTCTTTGACCAGTTTCAGATGATATCTGCCGAAAACGTTGGGAGAGATCTCACGTTGCAATTATCACACGAGCTGTTATTTGGACCTGTCTCTGTTCTCGTCGGAGAGACAGACCTTCGGCACGGGGTCTTATCGACCTGGCGGACGGTGAATCCGGATAATCCACTGGAAATGCTCATCTCGATCGAAGTCACAGAAACAGCGTTTGGATATGGAAACACCGCACACGAAATCGATACTGCACCGCGGAGGACAGGCCAAACGCCCCCGAGTCGCCCGGAAAGCTACCGTGAAGATAATCCGTTAGCTGGAGGTGGGTTTGTCGTTACTGTTCCCAAGTGTGAGACACGCATCAGCTATGACGATGAGGATGATTTTCTGGTCGGTGCCGGGATCGATACGTGGTATGCCCCAAACGAGGCTGAACTCTCTCGGCCAGCGGCCCGCGGGATTCAACGATGGCATCCAAGTCGAACGAACATGCCCGCGTTCACGGTGACCGGCCGCGATTACGAGCAGGTCACTGACGAACTCGAGAATCTGCAAGCGATGGTGAACGAAGGCATCGTCTCACTCACAGGCTCAGTAGTGACGAAAGCCGCAGCTGTTGCCTCCGGACCGCTCGGCATGCTCGCTGGAGGCTTACTGACATTGGGAGGCATCCTTGACCCGAACCAAGAACAGGACCCCTATCAAATCACAGGGAGTCAATCCTTGCCTGAAATCGATCGGAATGAAAAGGAGCCAATCACGGCGGCAACAAATCTGGGGGCTTCTAGCTACATCTTCCAAGTCCCCATTATGTTCGATACAGACGCCGATCCAACTGTCAGAATTGAGGCCAACTGGACTGTGAGTCACTCTGGACGGTTTGCTCAGTTCAAACGTGAGTTCTCTGTCACTCCACCAACCGAAGATGAGACAGACGCTGCGCCGACAGGATGGCCGAGAACAGAGTTCGATGCTGAACATACGAGATACAATCCGTCAGAAACTGAACTGACATCCAAGACTACTGAGTTTTGGGAATTTCCCCAAGAAGTTGAATCTCCTGAGTGGGAGGTCCTTGCCGCCCTCACGGATACAGTATATCTCTTACACTATAATTTGGAATCTCAACAGAATTCGATAGTCGCCGTCAATCCGTTCGCCGATGAAAAATGGCGGTATCGAGTAGGGGAATCTCCATCGCATAACGACCGGGCTACTATCGTCGATGGAACTCTATATTTCGGGAAACGAGGAGGTGCCACTACGGAGGGTAAGATTGTAGCATTAAATACCGACAATGGCAACGAACGCTGGAGCACACCACTTGGAACCGGACCAGGATTCCATGTCCCAGAAGTTACAGATGGAATTGTGCATGTGGGAAGCACGACCGCTGTCAATGATATCTCTCATGGTAAGTATATTGCACTAGATGCTGAGAGCGGTGAGCGCAAATGGGAACTTAAGACCCCAGCATCAGAATTTCTATTGACCCCTGCAGTATCTGACGATACCATCTGCATCGGTGGCTTGAACACAGATAGCACAGATGAAGGGGCATTTGGAGAAGGGGCGTTTCATATCATTGATCGCCAAAGTCAGACTGAAACTTGGACCTTCAGAACGGAGAACCAGGTCACTGATGCCGCCGTGGTAGGAGATCATGCCTACGTACGTGCTTTTAACATAAATCCAGGTTCAGGTACTGTTTATCGTCTCAATATTCCTGAACAGAGCGCACAGACCTTAATGAATTCTGACACCGACTCACTCTCATCTCCGGTCATTACTGATGAGAGATTATACTTCTCAAGCGGGCTTTGGGGGTCTAATAGTCAGAGTTACGTTGTTGCACTTGATCCTGATGATGGAACCGAAGACTGGCGATACGAGACAAATGCCGAATCCCTTTCCGATCCGTTGATGATTGGGGATACTCTCTTTTGTGGCGGTGGAACTGCTAATGCAGATCGTGGTATTCTCTTTGCCATCGATTCAAAGTCAGGAGATGAGTTATGGAAAATTGAAACAGAATACTATGCCGGAGTAAGAGCTGTCACTCGAGATCTAATTTATGCATCTTCGAACCAGAAAATATACGCATATAGATGAGGGTAGAACAATCTATATTTGAAGCGGAGTGTGAAGCGGGAGGAAATACGAAACCAGGTGAGAAGTGCTCCGATATGTAGGTCTACATCCGTTGTGGCCTCAGGAATTCTGGTATAATGGAGATCGACGGGGATCTATCCTTCACCCAATCGTCAAGTTGTTAGAGTAAGGGAAGAAGTGACGTTAACTAGTGGGTTGAGGTAGAAGTCATAGTCACGGATGAGAGAGTGAGCAGAAGGGAGAAGTGAGTTGTGGGCGGAAGTCACTATCGACGACAGTACCTAATCTGAGTTAAAGGTATGCGACCACCACCGTCGAAGGTGACCAGAATACTGGCGGTCTTACCGGTTATAACGAGGGCCCCGAGGGAGTTGTGAGCGAGTCGTACTGGGACATTGAGGCCACAGGACATACGGACGGAATCAGTGACAATGTAGGTTACAGAACTGACTTCGCTGGACTGTCCACCGATGAAATGCAAGGCGGAGTAGCTGAAGAGAACATGCCCGCACTCAATTTCGAGGATACATGGACGGTCGTCACAGACCCAGACGACTATCTGATCTTGCGGTGGCAGGTAGCGGTCGATGCTGATTAATCGACGATGCTCACGACGCCAGATCACTGATGAGGTATTGGTAGGTCACGGGCACTCGGTGTAGGGTTTGAACGTTCAGTTATCACTAACTGTGATCCGTTACAAACGTATAACCTCTTATGACAAAGTACTAAATAGTTTAGTGATGGCGGTAATGGGCATATGCGTCGAAGTACCACACCCATACGGTATCCCAAATCCGGATACCACAGCGATACGGCTTATAGGCTGAAAATGACTCGCGCGACTGCTTTGACCGTGACTACCGTCCCCGATTGAATGCGAAGCACAAATGAGGTGACAAAGAATGTCCAACACACACTTCACGCGCCGTCACCTCCTGCAACTGACCGCCGGATATGGGACTACATCCGTCTGGCCCACCGATCACGCACAGCAAACTACGAGCCGTGATGATAGTACTCCCGAACGGTGGCGATTTGAAACTGGTGGGTTCATTTCCGCATCGCCGACGATCGTTGATGGCATTCTGTATATCGGAAGCCATGACAGTCAGATCTATGCAATTGACGTAAGCACTGGTCAAGCAGTGTGGACTGTCTCGACCGAGGGTGAGGTGGGATCATCGGCAACAGTGGTTGATGGAACCGTCTACGTGGGCAGTCGCGATGAGAACGTCTACGCGCTCGATGCTGAGACTGGAGAGAAACGCTGGGTCTCCAACATCGGATCAAGTATTCTGATGTCATCACCGACTGCTGGTGATGATTCCGTGTATGTCGGGGATTTCAGTGGGGATGTCCATGCACTAGATATGGTAACCGGTCGCGAAATCTGGACGTACGAGACCGGTGGAAGTATTCAACGATCGTCGCCAACAGTAGTTGCTGATACCGTCTATATCGGGAGTGCCGATAACTACCTCTACGCGCTCGATGCCACAAATGGTAATGAACAGTGGGCGTTCGAAACTGGTGGCGAGGTACGTTCGTCACCAACAGTCGTGAAGGGTAATGTCTACGTCGGGAGTTTCGATGACTCAATTTACGCAGTCGATGTCGCAACGGGGGAGGAAATCTGGAGCGTTGACACTGGCGGACACATCGGGACCTCATCACCGACGGTCGCGGACCACACCGTGTATATCGGCGGGTATAATGCCGATGTGTACGCACTTGATGCCAGTACTGGCGAGCAGCAGTGGACGTTCACAACCAGTACGACTGTGGATTCATCGCCAACTGTCGTTGATGGCATCGTCTACGTCGGGGATTCGTCACCGCATGGTGCCCCAAATCTGTATGCGATCGACGCGGTACGCGGCCATCTCATCTGGCAGTACAAAACTGACGGCCCTGTCTCCTCGTCCCCAACAGCGGTTGATGGAACCGTCTATATTGGGAGTTACGACTCGTCGGTGTACGCGTTCCCGACAGACGTTGATGGATCAAGTGAAGGATCACGAGTGTTACTCGGTACACTCGGCCATCACGATAGTCTCCGCCGTGGTGGTCCCGTCACCCCTCCCACATATGATCACTCGCTACTGGCGGATTTCGTGATCGACACGGACGAACCAACCGTCAATGAGCCGGTCGCCTTTGATGCGTCAGCGTCAACGGTAGAAGACGGTAAGATCGTAGCGTACAAGTGGGATTTCACCGGTGATGGGACCGCTGATCGCACCGGACAAAGTGTTGAACATACGTTTTCTGACAGAGGATTACACCCTATTTCGCTTACTGTGGTTGACGAAACGAGAGCCAAAGATACTGTCCAACGGGCTCTCTCCGTCACGCCTCGCGAGAGCGACCTCTCGATAGCGATTGTTGACACAAACAGCCCGGTTGAAGGCGGTGACAGATTGACGATCACAGTCGAAGTCACGAATACTGGTGAAATAGCACATCGACCAGAGATTACAGCCATCTTTAACGAAGAAAAGAGAGGCGGGATCAAAACGACCGTCGAACCGGGGAAAACAGAGACCCACTCATTCGGCTATCGAACCTACCCCGTGAAAGACGAGGTGGATATCCCGATCCGTGCTGAGATTGAAACGGACACAGCCACCAAAACAGTCACCGTTCGTGCTGTCGACGAGTTGGAGTCCACGTATACATCTCCGTCCTCCGAACTCACGATCCAGCCTGCTACACAGGTTATGTTCGAGATTGACACCACGGTGATGAAACCAGAGGGAACCATCCAATGGTATGTTGATGGTAGCCACCATCCGACTCAGGGTGCAGTGTGGCCGTTCATGTATGCCGATAAAGTTGGACGTGAATTCTTCTCGTATCTGTTTGAGTCTCCCGGCACCCACGAAATTACCGCAGCTGTTGTCAGAGACGATAGGAACCGTGCAATGCGGTGGACCATTACTGTGACCGACTCAGGGGCTATACCACCCAGAATTGATGCCGCTCGCCCAGTCACCAGCGAACTCGCAGCAGACGGACAGTATACACTCGAACTCGATATCTCGAGTCCGACAACCGATCTTGACCGGGTTGTGTGGTGGATGACACAGGCGGATACGATCATCGGTATCACCGAGGTCAGTAGTCGGAATGACACGGCGTCGCTCGAGATCGATGGTGGCTGTCTATCGTGCCAGATTGAAGCATGGGCAATTACTGAGAATAACACGTACACGTCGATCATTCCATGGCAGTTCAAAGACGGTGAAGACTCAGCGAAAAATCTCGATAAGAGAAGGGGCATCAACGTACTAGTTCTTGAGACGAACAGTCCGATTGTTGAGGGCGAGGCAGTGAAGGTAAGGGCAATGCTCGAAAACATCGAATCGACGCAAGTGACACGAGAGATTGAACTTACGCTCGGTGAGAAGCCAACGGTCGTGGAGAATCAGACAGTGACGATGGCGGCTGGCGCGACAGATGAGATCACACTCACGTCCACGGTGCCATCCGGGCTAAAAGGGGAATGGGTTTCGTTCCGCGTTCAATCAGATACACATCAAGATGATGGAGTGATCCACGTAGAACGGAAGAATACTGAGGAAGGATAGCTGATGGTGTACACCTTCAGGATAATATCCACCGCACGTTTTGGCATTGTGGTATAGTATAGGGCGCCTTTTAGAGTTCCTTGCTCCTTGTCCTCTTCTCGGACAGTTTACTGTCTATCTCGACCGTCCGAACGGTCGCGTGAACTCAGTTGTTGAGACTATTTGGCTACGATCCCTCACCAGACTGACCTAATTAGACGGTATTAGTAATATATTAATGAATTTTAGACAGATTGTATTATTCTCTGATGAAAGCGGTCACATGAGCAGAAGGACTCTGCAGGAGGGAGCAAGGAATTCTACAGTCAGCAGAAATGTTTTCTAATGAACTGAAACAATCGCCGTGATTATGAATCCTTTCCATCGTACTCACTCATCCAACATGGATCGCGAGCGAGAGATCCAACTGGGGAACTGGAGATCACTCACGGTCGCCCTGCTGGGAGGACTGAGAACGCCAGTGACGTCAGACCGGTACCTAAGTGGATCACGCTCGGAGCTACCGTTGGCGCAGCAACGTGAATGACCGATTCCCATGACCCACCCATCACTCACCCGCCGAAAACTCCTCGAAGCAAGTGGTGTCGCACTCGGGGGTTGGAGGGTTGGCCCACAAGGTACTGTCCGCACATCCCGCCCGAGACGCTGTGAAACCGTGTTTGAAGAGACGGTATCGTTGGGGTTTCTCGTCGACGATGAAGATTACACGGTGCGATTGTCGGAGGACACACTCGTCTCAGTCGCTTTCACTGAAGTTGCGTCAGGGATGCGAGTTACAGTCACCGATCCGCTAGACTACGAAATCTGGGACCACCGGCTCATCGAGTCAGAGTGGAATGATATATTCCGCACATACGGCGGTGGACTCTATCGCTTCAGCTTTACCAATCTCATTGGCTCACCGTCAGCGAACCTCACTGTTGCGGAATGTGCAGATCCAATCGGGGACTGTGAACCAGTACTTGACCAAGAAATCTCGCTTGGCCGGGTCCAAAATACGGAGGAAGATTATACAGTCGAGTTAGCTGAAGGCGCTATCGTCGCTGTCAAGGTTGTCGACAGTGATGGAGCGATGGTATTGACAGTTACTGATCCGGATGAGTACGATATTTGGAACCGGCGAATTCTTGACTCGCCGCTAGAAGAACGGGGGATGAACGAAGGTCTATTTCTCGCCTCAAACGGGGGACGGTACCGATTTAGTTTCGGGAATCCCGGAGTCGGAGCTCCTTCATACCGCGTGAGAATCCGTGAGTGTGATTTCCTCTCTAGAAGTGAGGCTCCGAACCTGACCCCTGCATTTTCAGCAGTGCCCGAGATCGGATGAGCGGTCGAGAACAGAGCGTTGAGCAACAATTCTCCTCCCTCATCGATGATAGTTGAGCAGGTTTCGGATGATGATAACGCATCTTCTGCAGAACTGACTGTGACGACGGTGGCTTCCTCAATCGTGTACTAGTTGGTGATGACCGCGCCAACCGATACGTGGCAAGAGAAGACGAGTGGGCGAGAGCGTGTTCGGATGGTTGTCGAGACGCTTTGTGAGGCGGAATTAGTCGCAGCTATTGCTTACCAGGCAGATATCACGCCAGAGACTGCACAAAGGGAACTTGAGCGATCCGCAGCTGTAAATACGGTTATTGAAACAGACGGCGAGAAATACAAACCAAATTCTGTCCATCAATTTCTCGATCAAATCACCGATCTGATCGAGACCCGTTCTCGTCCTGAACTTGGGTCAGAACTCGAGGACCGTCTAGAGCAATTAGAGGAGTTGGAGGCAGAACATGGTGCCGAGTCAGCCTAATAGTTACGTGAACGTCTCACCGATACCAATCTCTCTAACGAAGAAAGGCGAGATATTCGGAATAGTAGTGAAGCATGGTCGACGCTCGAACTGGATATCTATCTCCTCACGCATGTGCTCCACTTGTTTGTTTACAACAACTTTCGGAGTCCACGTCATCGTAACGCATAGTCGATGCTCAAGTACCTGTTTCGAAATGACTAGGCGTTGTCGATACGAGCACACCGTACTCGAAATGAACTCCAGCGTCGATCGCAAGGGTTCGCCAGCGAAAGTCCGTCACGTCTATTACTGGCACCGAAGGGAGCTCGAGTTCCGGATTCGATAGAGGAGTGGAACACCGACGAGATACTAGGAGATCATGATTGGACTATGGAGGATGCATCAAGCTCGATGTTTATATGAACAGAGTCTTGATCAATAGAATTGGGCCACTTGGCCAATTCATTGGTCTCCAATCGCGAACCCTGACATCGTTCGAGAGGAGACGGGCACTATGCGTGAAAGGATTGATGAACAAAAAGTCGAGTGTGCTATCAGTTGGATTCCGCAAACAGAATCATGATAGCGAATCAATCCGAGAAAAGGTGATTCTCTAAATTCAGCAATAGCAAGCCGATTGACGGCTCCAAAGAACGTTTAAGTACAAGAGAGGAGGTTCAATGATGTATAGCCCCTCCCACAGGGATGTACCCAGAGTTCCACATATATGTGGAAGTGGCATAATCTAGTATTCTAACGTATGAAAACAATTTATGGCTGGTAGGTGTAGCGGGCGAGCAAAATGAAGGGGAGACAAATCCTTGCTATCAGCCTGTGTGTAATAGTCTCTATTGCGCCAATGACGGTAGCTGTAGCCGCGGCAACTCTGGAAACCGACGATAAAACACCGGTCCTTGAACTAGAGCAACCGGCCGCCGATCATGTTATCAAGTCACAATCAGAGTTTGAATACCGCGTTCAAAACGGGTTCGAAGACACGAACTCTGACGGAACAATTGTCGTTCAAATAACGGCGCAAATGGATTTTAGCGAGAGTCCTCGCCAAACATTCTCCTATGAAAGGTCTAAACCCATTGTTTTTATTGGGGAAGATGGTGCATCTATAACGAATCTCTTACTACGGTCGCAGAGTAATACTTCCATCACACTTCAGAATTTGGAGATACACCACACTGTTCATACAGAGCAGTTAATCCACTCTGCCGGTCCAGTCTCAATCATTGACTCAAAAATATCTGTCTCCGAGGTTCGGGCATGGATTGTGGAAGCCCCTGACGTTGATGTTGTGAATTCCACCGGAAATGGACTCACGATTCGGGCTCCGAATGTACAGATTAAGAACTCTAGACTCACTACTACGGGACATCTCGTCCGAAATGCAGCAGACGTGTCTGTGAGGGGATCTATAGTCAACGGATCTACGATTACGTCGAAACAGTCATTTACAGCCACAAGTAGTCAGCTTTATGATACACAGTTATTTGTTCAACATTATCAACCGAATCATAAACCTAGTGGGTCACAGCCTGATACACGTATTTCAAACACAATTTTCCATAATGGAAATATAAACATAGCTAACTCGGTCCTCAATAATACGCGGGTTACTCAATCCGAACTTGTAGGGTCCGGGAATCTCACAGTTCTTGATTCTATGTTCAATGATAGTATAGTCGAAACGGACGATACTCGAACCGTCAAAATTAGTGAAACGAAATTCTCTGGAACCTATGACCCAACAGTCACAGGTCCGATTCCAAACCTTCGAATCCAGAACAATCGCCTAATGGCGCCAGAGATCACAATTCACGACTCCTGCTTTTCGAACACACCGAAACCAGTTGAACTCCCAACTGGGCCAGTATATGCCGTTATTCAAACAACCTGCTTCTACAACAGCGGGGGGATTAGCTACGCGGGTAGCCCTGAGGATGCATCTGTCAGGCTTCGCAATGCAACAGTGTATAATACGACATCAGAACGATTCTTACAGACAAACTACACTGTTAAGGGTTCCAATTTTGTTGAGGTTCCTACACCAATATTTGGCGATGATCTCCCAGAACAGGGAAGTAACTTCGTCGATACAAAGAATGACTCTGAAGCATGGGGGGAATGGACGCCAGATGTCTTCTGGAGCAGCGATTCCTTGCAAGAACCACTTCTCACCCCAGACGGATTGGAGACAGGTTCCACTGGGATAACCGAAGGCGAGAATAACCATCAGGTAGACGATACTGATGTAAACAAAAGTAAGGGTCAGTTGGAAGATCAGCCACCACGAGAGGCTGAGGGACCAGCTAACTCATCCTCATTACCGTTTTCCCCGTCATCAGGGACCCAGACTGGGACTGAGGGTGAAACAGAGACTGAGACGGAAAGAGGAATCACGATTCAAGAGACGAACACCCCGGTGTCTGCCGGAAATTCAGTAGAAGTAACTGCGGCAGTGACAAACCCGGGTCCAAATCCTGTCACGAAAGACATCCGATTAATCGTCGGTCATGACCCGCAGCAAGTCGATATGAAGACAGTCACTGTAGAACCCGGTGTAACGAAGAGAGTGACGGTCGGCTACGAGACGCCACCGGTCAAGAATACCCAAGAGTTCCCCGTCCGAATCAGGGCCGAGAATAGTACTGCCACCAAGTCAGTTCGCGTGTATGGCACCACAAGTCAGAAATATAGCACTGACAAACAGGCGCAGGGCGGAACAGGGATTAATGTCTCGATCGCGGAGACGAACACCCCTATCAACGCTGGCAAGCGTCTCACAGTCACTGGTGAACTCACAAACACTAGGAACGATGAGACGACGCAGAACGTGCGTCTAATCGTTGGGCATACCCCCGAGCAGGTAGGTTCGCAAACGGTGACGTTTCAACCGAACGAAACGAAGACCGTCACACTGGGGTATCAAACCCCGAGAGTGAAGAACACGCAGGAGTTCCCAGTGAAAATTCAGACCAATGCTGGGTCAGCGGCCAAATCCGTTCGCGTCTATGGAACAACCAGCAACAACCAGTAGGGGACGGACGCACAAGCGGACTCAGCTGCTGTCATGATTGCTGGGACGAATACGCCATTGGATGCTGGGAAATTCCTCGAGGTGACTGCCCGTATTGAGAACACAGGCGAGATACCGATTACCAAGATGCCACCCTCATTGTGGTGCATAATCCAGAGCAAGTTCAATCGAAGTCGGTGACGATTCCGCCGAGTGAATCAAAAACAGTGTCGTTAGGCTACATGACGCCAAAAGTTAAGAATACGCAAGAGTTTCCGGTTCATGTGACTGTTGGTGAACAGACCGCTGAACAGTCGGCACGTGTCCGTGGCACAGAGAGATGACGTGACGGCGAGTGCCGCCCATGCTTGTACTTATTGACGATTGCTCGCAGCGTGCACCGTTCACTCTGTTATGCCCCTCTATTAGACGGTCAGCTACTACCGCTTCAACTGACAGGCTGAATGGCCACCATTTCTATATGTACTTCGTCTCGTTCACTCTACCCACGATGGATGATTGGGAGAGTACAGAGGAGGTGTCCATCCGCTGTACCGAATGCGGTGCTGTCTATCCCGCGTTTCGACTTCCAGATGGGACACTGACACGGGCCAGCAACAGGCCATCTTGCCGATGCGGAAGCAACTTATTTGTCGAACTAACGAAGGAGGACTGAACAGTATAGTAGTAGCGATGGTGTTCAGATAAGGTTGAAGGAGTGAGGCGTGGTGTTTTCAAAGTAATTCGTGCCCGAAAAAGCACGCATCAGTTCGGGGGATGTTTTCGAAGTCACAGCTGACGTGCAGAATGTTTGGGCCACGGAAGCGACGCAAGAGGTGAGTTTCGAGGTACAACATGAGGGAACCACGGTCAACACGGACTCTCGCTCGGTAACACTCAACGGCGGAGAGATGACGACTGTCATGTTCACGTCGGAACTCCCGTCAGGCAGTCCGACTGGCGACTTTCTTGTCTTCGTTGAAACAGACGATGAGGAAGCGGGGGAGAAGTGACTGTGGCCGCACGTGATGACTGAGGACATCACCAATTCAACTCGAGAGTGGAGTCGTGTTCGGGAAAGGATAGCCCACCGATTCGTCACAAGAACCGTGCATCAACAGGTATCGGATGCATGAATGCCTCGGACAGTGTGATCACATACAGGTCGGATCGTATGGTACGTAGGATCACCCGACGAGCTCTCGACTTCCCAGAGGATGGCTGACGTGACTGCCCCAGTCGTGTTCACAGCAAGCACTTCGAACGCCCCGTAATACAGTTCGAGGTCGATATCGTGGAGCAGTGCTACATCGTGAACGCCTGTGATTTTTGAGTCGCCGAGGTAGACATCACCGAACCGATACCGCCAGTACACCCGTGCGAGTTCTCCATCCCAGTCAAGTACGTTCGCTTCGAGCGAGAACAGGTCGTCGCCAATCGTCATGGGTGCGACGGGGGAGTGGGGCCCAACTTGCGGTGCTCGATTCCCGTCATCGCGAACGGTTACGTTCCATGTCACTCGGTTCTCCACGGGGATATCAGGCGTGTCACGGGTATTCTTTTGTGCCGGAAGCAAGGCTCCTTCCACAGTATACGTGCCCGGTTCCTCGAACGTGTGATGGAAATAATCACGGTTGGCTGGGAACATTGATCGTTCGACCGGGTCTGGATCAAAGAAACTGTCCGTGATGAGTGTGCCGTCAACCCACCATTCAGACCTGAGTGAGCGTGTCTGATCATACATTGAATCATCGAGTTCAAAGTGAACCGTCGTTCCGGGCGTAACGGTCGGGTTGTACATCTCTGGGAAGACGCGCCTGAACGGAGGGCCAGTAATCTCGGTTCTGGGGATCGGCTTACCGTTCCGTTTGAAAATTGCGGGTCCGAGTGTCAAGATGGTCTCGAGTTCGCCTGTGTACCGGTATGTATCCGTGTCGGGGGTTATCCCGACCGCGTCGAGGGCAGTCGTGCCATCACTGACAGCCTCGGTATCAGTGGTTGGGACGATTGTGCCCGTTGTTGTGACGGTGTAGGGAGCCCACTCGAATGTCTTTTCTTTCTTCGTGACGGTGAGCGTGTTGTCAAACGACTCTGGTCGGTCGTCGATTGAAGACTGGCCATCGACTGCGAGAATCGTGTCTGGGGTTGTTGACTGTGCATCGACCGAGATGGATGCGTCACCGTCCACCAGTACACGCTCCAAGGTGCCTGTATATGTGAGACTCACTGAGTCACCCGGACTGAGTACCCCAAGAACTGTCGAGTCAGTCGTAAGCGTTTGGGAGCCGAGTGGCGGACGAATTGACCCGGTCACCGATGCCGTATAAGCTGCTTGTCCAAATTCATCCTCTCTCAATTCGATGACGAGTGTCGACGACGATTCTTGGGTGACTGCTGACGCGATCTGTCTGATTACTCCAAGTGAGAAGGCGGCGCTCGTTGTACTGAGGAATGTTCGCCGAGAGAAATGGTTGGAACGCACATATCTCACTGGAGTGTCTGGCTGGGTGATGTCAATTGTGTGCCGTTGACCCATATGAGGCACACATTGATCACTGACTAAAATGGTACCACGTGCCAGCCTGTGACTACTTCTCTCTCGTCTTCATTTCTATTTCCAGTACCAACTAGATTGTACTAGCGTTCGATCCACGTCGATGTTTCCAAACAGCCGGGATTACTTCCGCTACAAATTTGAGAATCCAGGTACGTATACCGCCCCGGGCGCTCTCACCCATAGCTCCGAGAATATGACTACTGGGAGAGAACGTCCTCCGTCGCGATGATGGAACCGGCCAATTTTAACTGGGATTAGGCGCTAAGTCCCCTTCCTCAAGGAGCAACGCAGGGAGCGAAGCGACCGAGTAGCGCAGTAGGGAGGGGATACAGCGTCGAACGGTTCTCAAACACGTTTGGCGCTTGGCCCACAGGTCCACCGCTACCTTTATATCTATCTATAGTATATATATATCAGTGATGGATAGATTTGAAATCGAAGGTGAAGAAGTCCTCGACGGGACTGCAAAACCGTCGGGAAATAGTGCCCACGTCATCGTTCCCAAACGCTGGCGCGGAGCCGACGTGAAAGTCGTCCGCGTCTCCGAACTTAGTTCAGACGAGTAGAATATGTACTACAACTACAAGTATCGACTCGACCCACCGGAAGCCCTCACCGAGACGCTTCTGTACCACGTCGATACTTGTAGACAACTCTACAACCACGTTCTCTCCCTGCTCAACGAGTCCGACGACATTCCCGCTCGCTACGAGGTGCAGGGGCAACTCCCCGACCTCAAAACGTGGTGGGACGACCTCGGAGACGTTCACTCGAAAGTCCTCCAGATGGTCATCAAGCGCGTCTATGACAACCTCTCTACGCTAAAAGCGCAGAAGGAGAACGGGCATGCCGTGGGAATGCTCAAGTGGAAACCGCCTCGGGAGTATCGGTCGCTCACCTACAACCAGTCCGGCTTCAAACTCAAGAATACGAGTGGTCGGCCTGTCCTGTGGTTGAGCAAAATCGGAGAGATTCCAATTCACCTCCATCGAGATATTCCTGAAAGCGCGACCATCAAACAGGTCGCGGTCAAGCAAGAACCTTCGGGTGAGTGGTACGCTACGTTCGGCATCGACATGGACAAAGAAACGCCCGAGAAACCGGGGAACCCCGAGAAGGTCGTCGGCATCGACGTGGGGATTCTCAAGTACGCCCACGACACCGACGGGTACGCCATCGAGAGTCCTGACTTCAGCGAGGAACGTGAGCGACTCGAACGCGCACAACGTGACCTCTCACGGAAGGAACACGGCTCTGGGAATTGGGAGAAACAGCGCCGAGTCGTGGCCGAACGTCACGTCGAGTTGAAGCGGAAGCGTCGGGATTTCTTTCACAAGTTGTCGAACCACTACGTCCGCGAGTACGACCTCGTGGCCGTGGAGGACTTGGACGCGAAGGGCTTGGTCGAACTGCCGGGCAACTCTCGTAACCGGGCGGGAGCGGCGTGGGGAACGTTCCTGCGGATGCTCGAATACAAGTGCGAGCGGGAAGGGACGTATCTCGTCGCGGTTGACCCGAGAGGGACGACCAAAGAGTGCGCGTCCTGCGGCGTTTCGACGGAGAAGCCGCTATGGGTGCGCGAACACTCCTGTCCTGCCTGCGGTTTTGAGGCGGACAGGGACGCGAACGCGGCGTGGAACATCCTTTCTCGCGGTCTTGAAGAAGTAGGAGTGGTTCACTCCGAATCAGCGCCTGTGGAGACTGCGCTCCCTGTGGATACGCCTGTATCTGCAAAGCACGTCGTGGAAACAGGAAGCCCCACCCTCAAGGAGCGAACGGCGTCAGCCGTGAGCGAGTAGGGTGGGGTAGTTCACAAATCGGATGACGACCACCGATAATGTTCCGTACCAGTACCGAGCTATTAGAGAAGTTCATGAAACGGTAACGCGTGAGAATCCTGTCTCCTTTGTCTTCGCCGAAGATGTGCATAGCCGCACTCTCACCCTCGAATTCCTGTCCTGTACTTAGTGGATATCACGCCGCCTTTCGTGACTGTGGACTCCCGAGATGGCCGCAGTGAGATGAGCCAGTGCGGACTGAGTAGCTGACTCGTTCGAGTCCGTCTCACTCGCGTCGGACTCGTGTGTCTCTGGTGGACCGATATCAGGCGGTCCGCCGTCTTCTGGGTCGGGGAACGAAATATCGTCACCGGGAACCTGTTCGATCGTAACTATCCTTCCAGACTCAGTAATCTGGACATCTGGACAGTCCGGATCCTCCGGTAGCTGGATCTGTGATTGGAGATACTCGCGGATATCACGATAGATGTCTATACGCTCATCGTCAGTACTCGTTTCGAGAGCAGTAAAGAATTCAGTCACCTTCTCCGCAGGAACAGTCGCTGTCACGGTCGTTTCACCGTGATCATGAAGTTCGACATCAATACGTCCGATGTGGTGATGGAAGCGTTCGTAGAAGGATGCACAACCATCGTCATCGCGTTGTTTGCGGGCTGCTGGCACAGCGATAATTGCTGAGACGAGTGTTTCCATGGCAAACGCGAGGACGAGCTCAAGTTCGTACTCGGTGAGCGTTCCCAATGGCCAGTTCTCGTACTGGGCTGCGATCACGTCTGGATGACAAATGAAATACCGGATGCGGTCATAGACGCCGTCTTCTGCTAACTCCATGTCACAGTGGATTGGATACTGTTTCTCAGGATGTCGGGAGAGTGGTCGTCGAGTCGAGGACTGATTTGTAATATTAGTAGTCGAAGTATTATTGATTTTTGAATTATTCACTGTTGTGTTTGGAGTTACATTCGGAGACAGATTCATGGACGTTGATTCTCTAATTGTCTCCGGCAGTCGGAACTCTGTCTGAATACTCTTCGGATCGTAGATTGGACTGGGGTAGAGACCGTCCTCGACGAACCCCTCGTTGATGGCCTCGATCCAGTCCTGTTGGACTTCGTGAATAGTCTCAATGAGACCCGGTAGTGTTTCGGTACACCCGCTCTCCCACTCGGTTTCTGTCCGCATACAGCCTGCAAAGGGAACGGTAAGGACACTGAGTTTGCTCAGGAGGACGCGGCGAGACTGCAGTCGTGAGTGCACGTGTATCGATGTTGATTTGGTAGACAGCAGATTCGGTACTCCTGTGGCAGTCTGTGTTCGTCTCTCACTGATGCCCTCGACCGGATGGTGGACTGATTCGAGAGGCGAGGGAATCGGAGAGGAACGATGATTGTGTGACATATGTGGTAGTTCACCAATCACCATCTTAGTTCTCCGGACACGTCTCTTTGCGAACCACTTACTCTTGGTTCGTGCCGACATCCGTTGCTGAGGTGGAGACGAGCAATGAGCGACTCGCGAGCTGTTGGTAGTCGACCTCGGACCACCGCCTCAACGCTTCAACTTACCTTCGGGAATCCCACTCTTCAGAGGTGGGAGAAGATCAACGTCTCAACTCCTCCACGAGCTCGCCAACCTTCTGGGTTAACATACTTGTCCTGTGGGTACTGAGTACTACAAACTCAATGGTTGAGATCCCCCATTCCCTTCGCTCTCTGTTCAGCGCTCCAATCGAAGAACAAGATGGGACGTACATTATTGAAGTTCCTTCGAGTGAAGTTAATCATGAAGCGTTGTCAGCTAACGAAACGTATCGCGTAGCGATTCTTGAGTCTCCTGTCTCGACAGAGTCATCGATGCAAGAAGAGTCACAGCAATCCCACTCTCGGGAGACCGTGAGCCGCGCCCCGTTGGAACCCCCTGTCGATGAAGGCGAGGTGCGTGATGTAACAATTGAGACTGTCGGCGATCAGGGCGACGGTATTGCAAAAGTCGAACGTGGCTACGTCGTGATTGTCCCCGGTGCCCAACCTGGTGACGAGCCGACCGTCGAAATCGAGCAGGTTCAGGAGAACGTTGCGTTTGCGAGTATCGTCGATAGCGATCCGCGAGCACTCTAATTGTTATCCTCCGTAGGTCGGCCTTCTTCTCGGTAAACAGTGGTGCTGAGAAGACTCCGTTCCAGTTAGTCTGACGGAGAGATCCTCGTTCACCAAGTAGCCGAAAAAGTGAGTGGGGGATCTGCGGCCGTTCCAACAGGGAGACCGACAACAGCTCCTTAGCGATGTTTATCGCCCCAAAAGCGGTGAAGGGGCTGATCAGTTGTTCCCTTCGGAGTTATCGATGGCACCGAGAGACATCTATACGACGGCGTTCGACGAAGACGTCCAGACGACTGCAACTGACTGTCCGGACTGCGGCGGTAGCATTCGACAGACCGGCCGCGAAACGATCTGCGAGGACTGCGGACGCATCCTCGAGAACAATCACTTGGATCGAGGACCTGACTGGGGCCGAAGCGACGACGGAGAAACCCAGAAACGGACCGGCGCACCACTGACACCGACACGCCACGATCGAGGCCTCTCCACCGAGATTGGCTACAAGCAAGACGGAAACGGAAACACCCTCTCGAGCACGAAGCGACGACGACTGAACCGACTGCGTCGCGAACAGTCTCGCGCACAATGGCAATCGAAAGCAGATCGGAACCTCGCCTATGGACTCAGTGAAGTACGGCGGGTCGTCGCGAGTCTCGGTCTGGCAGACAGTATCCGTGACCAAGCATGTGCACTCTTCCGCCGTGCACAGTCCGAACACCTCTGTCGGGGGCGCTCGCTCGAGGCGGTGGCCGCAGCCAGCGTCTACGCAATCGCTCGCTGTAACGGACTCGGACGATCCCGGACGGAAGTTGCATCCAGTGCCCGCTGTGACCAGGAGAGACTCACCACTGCCTACGACGCGATGAACGTCGAACTCGAGTTACCGGCACAACCGACTTCGGCAGCAGATCGCATTCCACGCCTCGCAACGGACCTCGAGGTCCCAGATCAGGTTCGTCGACGAGCACTTGCGCTTGCACAGAAAGCGAGGGAAACTGGAATTACGATCAGCTGCCGGCCAAGTGGCGTCGCAGCGGGCTGTCTCTATCTTGCTGCTGAACGCGCCGAGTTCTGTCTATCTCAGCGTCAGATCGCCGACATCGCAGGGACATCACCGAATACGCTTCGAAACCGTCGAGACGAGTTACTCGAGCTCGACACCATAGTCTAGAGGGAAAACCAGAAGAGGTGATTACGAAGATCCCACGTAAGCGTCGACTCGAGCGTGTTTTTCTCCCCCTGAGGGGTGAGGGGCGTTCCAACGTTGAGCGCCCGTCATCGAGAGCAATGACTACGAACGACTGTTCGCCGGTGTCCTTCGATGACTCGGACACCAGACGTGACGAGATGCACAGTACGATGGAAGCGTGGGTCGACGACCTCGTCGACGAGGTTGACGACGCAGTCTCGAGTGAGCAGTTCCAGGAGTGGCTCGACGTCCAGAGTCACTTCCACGATTACTCCTACCGAAATACGCTGCTAATCACTCGTCAGTGTCCGAACGCAACTCGCGTCGCCGGCTATCGAACGTGGCAAGACGAATTCGACCGTCATGTGAACGAAGGCGGGAGTGCAATCTGGATCTGGGCGCCAATCATCGCAAAGCAGTGCCCCGAGTGTGAGAACTCGCCGTCGTACCACGATCAAAGCGACTGCGACTACGACGAGGCATCACCCGACGAGTGGTCAAAAGGGCTCGTGGGCTTCCGGCCAGCGCCCATCTTCGATATTTCGCAGACGGAAGGAGAACCACTCCCCGAACTCGAGACTGAAGCGAGTGGAGATGCCAGCGAACTACTGCCAGCGCTCCTCGAGGCAGCCTCAGCACTTGACGTGGATGTAGACGTCGTCTCTCAACCAGAGTGGCCTCACGGCGATGCTGAGGGTGTCTGTCAGTATCTGTCTCCTACAGAACGACCACTAATCGAGGTCCGAAATCGTGAGAACGACGCTGCTCTCGCTGTGACGCTCGTCCACGAATACGCCCACGTACGCTTGCATGGTGACGTCGACGACGAGACTGAACGCTCGAAACGCGAACTCGAGGCTGAAGCGGTCGGCTACATTGTTGGGCGGTACTTCGGGCTCGATACGAGCGGGTCAGCGTTCTATCTGGCTGCATGGGAGGGCGACGAACCGGAGGCAATCTTCGATCGACTCGAACGGATCAGTTCGACAGCTGCAGAGATCATCGATATCGTCGACGAGGTGATGATAGATGAGTGAACGGAATCTCCTCCTCGAGATCGTCGCTGCGCTCGAAGAACAGGGACTCGCTCGTGACGAGTATCAATTGCAACGGGCGGTCGATATCGAAGCGCTTGAGCAACTCGTCGACTCAGCAGGTGCTGACCTCGAGGTCAGATTTTCGGTTGGTGAGTTTCGTCTCTGCGTGACGCAGTCCGATGTGGAGGTCCTTCCGAGTCCGTAGTAGGCGATCCAGATAGAGAATCTTCCGCTCGTTTGTCCCATCTAAATTTCAGACCATATTGAGACAAACAAGTTAGTAGGTGAGTATGCGAATTGAACGGCGGCACTCCTGTCAATTACCGGTGGTATTGACAGAGCTATGCTGAATGCATAGCGCATAGTCAGCAAACCAACTGTTCAGCTGGGGACGGTGAGCGTTCAATAGTGGGGAAGCATTCACGGTGGATCGAGAACAGAGATGCCAGAATCTGTCGCAACAATAATCGATTCGCCCACTGCAAAATCTCGGATCTGTTCATCAAAGCTCTGCATCCAAATCTCTTCTCCATTTGCGCTAATTTGGTGAAGAGAGTATTCAGTACGAGCCTGTTCAACAAGGACAAATACCATCTGATCGCTTCCGCTTTCAGGAACTACGTCCAGCGTTTTCACCCGAGCCTCACTCTCAAGTGGAGTGCTCCATAGTTTGGAACCATCTTCTGCCGAGATAGCAGAAATTTGCCCTCGCTCTCCAATATAAAGTCTATTTTTATTGAATATAATTGATGTTCCATACTCTCCTGGTTTGATGTCTTTCTGTACCCATCGTTTCTTCCCGGTCTTGCGATCGAATGCATAAATAGGGAATTGAGACTCCGCTCCTAGATTAGCGGCGAGTACGTGATCAGAAGAGATGCCTACAAGGTGTGGATGGATTGAGTCTACAGTCCATAGTTTTTCTCCTTCAGAGACTGCAACAAGCGCTTCATCCCAGTTCACTTCACTATATACTACACCGTTAGCGACAGTCGGGTTCATAAACGAGTCCTCCGCATTTCCATAACTCCATTTCACACTTCCGTCGTTCGCGTCGACTGCAGCCAGCGTATCTCGATTCACGTAGGCGGTCTCAAGCGGAGAATTTGATTCTGAGTCGAATTCCACTGCTCCTCCATACGTACTCGTCCACAGTTGTTCTCCAGTATCTGCGTTGAGCGCTCTAAGATGGGGATCTGAAGATCCTTCTTGATGAGATGAGCCTGGGACGTTGATGTATGCTGTATCAGCAACCGCGTCTGCGAACCAACCGCTAATATTCTCCCATCGAATGGTTCCATCAAAGTCAAGCGCAGTGATACTGCCTGGTGTTTTCGGCTGGTCGTCATCTTGCGAGACGTAGATGCCGTTCTCCGTCAATGTGTACGAGAGCGCGGGAGAGCCATCCGAAGAGCCATATGACCACTGACGGTCGCCAGTCTCCCCGTCAAGCGCAAAAATACCACCATTGACATTCGCATTATCGCTATCCTCACTTACTGCCTCATTTCCATAGACTTGTCCGTGAGAAACGGTGAGGTGATTCGCAACGAGGTTATGCTGCCACTCGCCGTCACTGTTACCGTCGTTATTACCGGTTGAGCTCGTTCCGAGGCAGCCAGCAACGCCAGCAGTGATCGTGCTAATTGTGATAAGAAGGGCACGTCGATTCATATCTGCCGATCTTACAGCAGTTAGCAAATACTTTCTGTCTAACTATACCTTTGAGCTAACCGATAAATATGATCGGGGCGCAGACCTTCCTAACGACTCGTTCGTGAGCAACCGCGCTGATGAATATATCCTCTCTATGCAGCAATGGGCAATCTGCCAGAAGGGTGGTTATTCGGTTATTTGTGGTGGACTCGACGGAGTGCGTCAGCGATCGCGGTTCCGGAGATCCGGATGTACTTCTGGGCAGTCGCAAGGTCACTCCATCCCATCAGTACTTATAGCGGTACCGGAGCTACTCCCTTGTACGCATGATGGCTGGCTGCGGTTGCTCGCAGACAGTGTGGATAAATTCGTCCAGTGAGATTCGCTTGGTTCGCGGCTTCTTCGACCCGTCGGTTGACCGTTGACCGCGACCGTGGGAAGCCACTGTAGCGGTTTGCGAATCGCTCGATACAGAGTTCGATTCGTAGTGAGAGATCGAAGGGAATTGACCGAGCTGACGCGACGGTCTTTGGGTGCCAGCGTGAAGCGATAGCGTCGGCTTTAGTCAGTTGGTCATTGTGAGCGACTTCCTGACGGGCCTGTCGCCGGCAGTAGCCACAGTCACACGGCTCGTGCTGTGGGATGCGGATGAGTTTGCGGTTCCAGTCCAGCCAGGACGTATGGAAATGGGCTATCTCCCCAGCGCGGAGCCCAAGCCGACCGCCGAGCAGACAAATGAACCGCGCCTCGAAGACACGCGGTGCTGGCAGATCCCTACACGCCTCTAACAGCAGTTCGAACTCTCTGTCGTTGAGTACATCTTCATGGGAATGGCGGGTGGTCAGTGCCTGTCGGTGTCGGTCGGCCCATTCGTTCTTGACGTTCCTTGGTGAACCATCCTTTGCAGGAGTGGGGTGACCGGGAATGAGTATTCCCCAGATCAACGACAACTAACAGCCTCTCTGCTGCATAGAGGGCGCGAATGCAGCGCAGGGGCAGGAATTCGCTGCCTTTCTGGAGCAGGGTGATCGTAAGCGATCCGAGCACGTCATCACCTTGTTTCCTGGATAGGTGTGGCTGTTGAGAGAGTGTGAGACTGGGCTAGTGACTGTGCCCTCTATGAGTACGGTGGGTTCTCAGCGTTGTCGGTCCGATAGCGAGTAACACCCCCCTCCAGCGTGTGCCTGCATCGACTGACTCCCTAGATGCGGCCAAGTTGTGCAACGCGAGTGGCGGCAACATAATCGCCTGATCTTGCTCCGATACTAGTCCATCTGAGAACCTCGTCAACGACCTTCAATTTTAAGGTGAATGCTAACTTATAGCACGACAGGCATGTACGATCCAGTGGCTGATTCCGAATTGACGGAGCGGAAACCCATCGCCCCGCGGCTGGAGCAGATCGAGGGCGTACGTATCGGGCTGTTCGACAACGGGAAGCCGGCGGCGGAGCCGTTGTTAGACGTCGTCGAGGAGCGCCTCGAGGAAGCGTACCCGACCGTGACGATCGACCGCTACGCCGTCGACCACCTCAATCGCATCAAGAACGAGGAGGAGATGGCGAACATCCAGGCGTGGGCCGACGAGGAACTCGACGCCTGCATCGGCGCCATCGGCGACTGCGGTTCCTGTACCAAGTACCTCGTCTACGGTATCGAGTCGGTCGAACGTAGCGGGACACCCGGCGTCGGCATCGTTGACGAGGGCTTTACGCTCGATTGGGACACGAACGCTCGCGATTTCGGCCGCGATATACGCTACTACACCTTGTCGGCGGCCGCCGAGGTGCTCGACCGCGACCGCTTCCGCGAGCAGCTCACTGCCGACGTCCTCGATGAACTGCTCGAGGAGTTGACGCGGCCGCCGAGGGCAGAAGAGCAGGCCGCTGACGACGCTGAGTCCGACCGGACGGTCGTTACCGGCGGGGATCGATAGCCCGATGAGCCGTCAGGAAGCCGACATCGAGGGCGTAACGAACTCATTCTATCGTGAGGGAAAGACCGACGGGCTGCCGGTGGTGCCGCCGAGCGAGGAGCGCGTCGAGCAGATGCTCGAGGGAACTGACCTGCCACGGGACGACGTGATCGGCCGGCTCGGGACCCGCGAGGGCGCTCTCACGGTCGAGAAGCTGGCGGTCAACGGCGTGATGGCCGGCTGTCTGCCGATCCACATGCCTCTGCTGGTCGCCGGCGCGCGGGCGCTGGCGGACCCCCAGTCCAACGCCATTCAGGCGTCGGTTAGCACCGGCTCGTGGGCCTACCTCTGTATCGTCAACGGCCCGATCCGGGAGGCGCTGGACGTCAACTCCGACACCGGCGCGTTCGGTCCCGGGTTCCGAACCAACCGGACCGTCGGTCGGGCGCTCGGGCTGGCCTACAAGAACACCGCCCAGATCAACCCCGGCGAAAAGGAGATGGCGACGTTGGGCAATCCGTTCAAGTTCAGCCTGTTTGCAGGCGAGAACGAGGAGCGAAGCCCCTGGGAGCCGATGCACGCTGAGCGGGGCTACGACCGCGACGAGAGCACGATCACCTTCGCCGCGCCCAACAGCTTCCTCCAGTACCAGTTCAAGGCGGGGGCCCGAAGCGATCAGGAAATGGTCGAGAGCCTGATTCAACACACGCCGCCGAACATGCTCGGTCTCAAGACCGAGACCGCAAACGAGCGGTACGAGGGCGCGCAACTCGAGGTGTTCTATGCGCTCTGTCCGTACAACGCCCAGGAACTCGAGGGGTACACGAAGGCTGAAATCAAGGCGTACATCGCCGAAAACGCCAGACGGAGGGCCGACGAGCTGTTCTCCGTCGACCTCGGGAGCGCCGACGCCGACGACGGACTGCAGCCGCTCTGGGGGCGGCAGTTCCAGGATCCGGATCGGATCAACCTGTTCGTGACCGGCGGTAGCGGCCGGTTCAACGCCGTAATGGGACCGACACTCGGTGGCCCGACGACGAAGCGCGTCGAACTGCCCGACGACTGGGAGGCGCTTCTCGAGCGGTACGGCGACGAACTCGATCGCGAGTGGGGACAGGCGAGCAGCGAGTAGCCCACATGGAGTACGATTATGACCTCCTCGTGATCGGCTCGGGGCCCGCAGGGCTGGCCGCCGGCATCGCCGCCGG
The DNA here is from genome assembly GCF_020515625.1 of Natrinema amylolyticum. Classification (NCBI taxonomy): domain Archaea; kingdom Methanobacteriati; phylum Methanobacteriota; class Halobacteria; order Halobacteriales; family Natrialbaceae; genus Natrinema; species Natrinema amylolyticum. The sequence goes on along the minus strand of NZ_JAIWPJ010000007.1, from coordinate 26,356 downwards.
CCGCCGCGGGCTAGAGACGGTTATCTTCGAGCGGGAGTCCGTCGGCGGTGAACTCGTCAACCGCCACACTATCGAGAACCTCCCTGGCCACCCCGAATCCACGGGTCCCGAACTCCGCTCGACACTGGTCGACCACCTCCGTGAGGCCGGCGGACAGATCCAACTGGCGGCCGTCGACGATATCCGTCAGGTGGACGACGAGGCGGCCAGTGGCGACGGCGCTCCCGAGCGAGCCGAGGACGGCGACGCCGTCGGCTTCGAGGTCGACACGACTGAAGGTTCCTACAGCACCCGGACCGTCGTCGTCGCTACCGGCAGTCGGCCGATCCGGCTAGACGTCCCCGGCGCAGAAGCGTACCGCGGTCGCGGTATCTTCAACTGTGCGATGTGCGACGGACCGCTGTACGCCGATGAAATTATCGCCGTCTCCGGCGGCGACGAATGGGCGCTGACCGACGCACTCTATTTGACCGAGCACGCCGAACGCGTCGTGGTCATCGAGGAGGGGCCGCGACTGTCCGCCGGCGAGACGCTTCGCGAAAAGGGCGCAGACCACCCGGACGTCGAGGTACGGACCGCCACCGAGATCCGGGGTGTCAGTGGTGAAGACGTCCTCGAGCGGCTCAAGCTGTTTGACCGCATCGAAGGCACCGAGTACGACGAGGCTGTCGGCGGATTGTACGTCCAGCACGGTGTCGAGCCGGAGGCGTCGTTCCTCCCAGAGTGGATTCCGCGGACCAGCTGCGGCGCCGTCGCCGTCGATCAGTCGCTGGAGACGGCGGTTCCCGGGCTGTTCGCCGCCGGCGACGTCCGACAGTCCTCACCGCGGACGGTTGCCACTGCTCTCGGCGACGGCGTCACCGCCTGCCAGTCGGCGACGTGGTATCTGGAGGAGTGAACGCGGCGACGAAGCGGATAACACTGAGACGGCGTCACTACTCAGCGTCGCATTTGTGGATTGATACCAATCCGTAAGAGAAGTCAGTCGATCACGCCGAGAATGTCCTCAATGTGGCCATACTCAGGGCCAGTAGTCTCCTAGTTGACGACGTAACCGGAGGAGTTGGCGACCAGCCCGGAGCCAGCCAGCGAGTCACCGTAGTTGACGGTGCCGATGTCAGCGTAGACGCCGAAAAAGCTCCTCGAAAAGTCCAGTTCCATGTCGGTAATCTCCAGCGACAGAGGACACCGTAGCTGGTGACACCGGTCGCAGTTCCAACGGCATGGACTCCGACAGATCCAGGGCCACATCGACTGCAGCGTGTCCTGGGGAGGACTGTCATACCGGGGCTGGAGCATCGAGGCGATTCTAGTCACAGATTGCGACCCGGTGCCCGCAGCGACTCCGGTAACTGATCGCGCCGAACGGGACGACGGCACCGCACGCCGGAACTGGATGAATGAATGAGACGAATCACGGTGGATCCCTGTAGCGCGGCCGGCATGCTATTCCGTTTCCGGACAACGGTAGTGGTATCTCGAACACAGACACAGTGACGTGCTGTATAGATCCTCTGTATTCAGCAGACTATTCTTGACAGATATCGGAGATTCTAATTGCTGTTCTGTTAACTACTCGACCTGTACTTACCGCTGGTTCACGATCTCCTGTCCGACGCTCCCCCAATTCTCGGACGATGATTCCACCAAACTTAGTTTCGAAGGTGGCGTTACGTGCGTATGCGGAGTGAACACCCTAGTCACTCTAAGATGAGGCGGAAATAACCAGACAGCAATGCTCTATGTAGAGGCGGGACTGATCACTCTGATCTCGTGCTGACCCTGTTGAATTCGACCCAGATGCCGATCAGGATGGCGACGAAGAGTGCGACCAAGACGCCCATCAGGACGGTTTCTAACTGGCCGCTGGTCGATGGAATTACGAATCCGCCGAACCAGCCTACAAGTAAGCTTCCGAACCCGACAGCTGCGATCAGAAGTATCAGCAGACGATCGGTGAACTCAGTCATATGAGGGCGTTTGATTCTGACACGAATAAGCGGGCAGCCTGAACTAGCCACGAGAGCACGTTTGAGCACTCCGAAAACACCGAGAGAGTGATCATTATGGATGGGCACCGATCATCGCAAAGCAGTGCCCCGAGTGTGAGAACTCACCGTCGTACCACGACCAAAGTGACTGTGAATACGACGAGACAGCACCCGACGAGTGGTCGAAAGGACTCGTGGGCTTCTGACCAGCGCCAGTATTCGATATTTCTCAAACTGAGGGAGAGCCACTCCCCGAACTCGAGACTGAAGCGAGTGGAGATGCCAGCGAACTACTGCCAGCGCTCCTCGAGGCAGCCTCAGCACTTGACGTGGATGTAGACGTCGTCTCTCAACCAGAGTGGCCTCATGGCGATGCTGAGGGTGTCTGTCAGTATCGATCACCTGTAGAGCGACCACTAATCGAGGTTCGAAACCGAGAGAACGACGCTGCTCTCGCTGTGACGCTCGTCCACGAATACGCCCACGCACGCTTGCATGGTGATCGTCGACGACGAGACTGAACGCTCGAAACGCGAACTCGAGATCGAAGCGGTCGGCTACATTGTTGGGCGGTACTTCGGGCTCGATACGAGCGGGTCAGCGTTCTATCTGGCTGCATGGGAAGGCGACGACGAGGTTCGCAAGCTGTACGATCAGTACCAGACGGCCGAGAGCGACGCCGAACGTCACGAAATTGCCCTCGAGATGGGGAAGCTTGACGGACGCCGCCACGCGGAGATTTACGCAGCGCTCGAAGATGAGTGAGGGGCCTTCTTCCAGGCAGCCGTCTGTGAAGTTGTTCAGGATTGGCGACTAGCTGGTTTTCGATCTAGGGTCGTAGCCAGCTGGGTTCAGTCAGCTGTAAGATCCCAAACATCGAGTTCGCCAGCGAGATACTGTTTCCCCTAACGAGTGATGTCAAACTCGCCGCGTAGTGTTTTTCACTCCCGGAGGGGCGAGGGGGTTTTCGAATTACCCCGGAACAACGTATGCCTTCTCTGCAACTGTACCAGCAACACTGGCGTATCGATCAAGTACCAGCCGAACCGGACGTATCAGCATCATTGGGGAATACCCCCTTTCCAGCACCTATTTATGAATCGGAGAGGATATCTATCCATGGGCAGAAAAAGTATCCAAAGAGGCGCCTCACTCGAGCTGGAAGTTCCTGTCCCTTCTACGGACCTCTTCAGTCACGCCTGTACTGGGGAGATTCTTACATTGCTTGTCGACAATCCCCATACAGCGTTCGGGATTCGGGATTTGAGCCGAGCAACGGATAATCCGCATCGAAGCATTTCAGCAGCCGTTGACGACCTCGAGGCGGTTGGCTTCGTCGAGATCGAGCATAGTGGACGGAAGAAGCTCGTTCAGATTAATCGTGCCCGACTTAGCAAGCCTGACGATCCGATTATCCAGATCCCGCAAACGGAGTTTCACGCCCCAGTTCGAGAACTTGTCTCGAGACTGACTAACAACGTTGACGATATCCATGGGATCGTCCTCTTCGGCAGTGTTGCTCAAGGGGATGCTGATCGCCGAAGCGATATCGATTGTTTCGTCCTCGTCGACGGTACGCAGGCGACAGCCCAGCAAACCGCCGACGAACTGACGTCGGAGTTGAACGAGGAAGCCTTCGATGGTGACCGCTACAAATTCCACGTCCTCGTCGAATCCGTTGAAAGTGCGCGCCGATACGGGAATCGACTGCGCGAAATCTTCGCCACCGGACTGACGCTTGAAGGATCCGACTCTCTCACCCAACTCAAAGAGGAGGTACTGACGAATGGACGATAGCTACGTCGACGAAGCACTCACCGACGCTGAGGTAGCCTTTCAGCGGACCCGTGCACAAACTGGTGAATCCGATCTGGATGTCTCTAACACCGCTCTCGTTCAGCTACGGAAGGCCTGTCGGCTCCTTGAAGCAGCACGAACACTCCGCGAGCAGAACGGATACTATACGGTAGTGATCGAGGCATCGTTTGTGGCCGCCGAGCGCAGTATTCAGTTCTATCTGCTGCATCGTGGACACGCATCTGGGGAGGACTTACGCTACGAACACACAGAGGTGTACCAGCAAGGTGCGAAGGTGAATTTGTTCAGCCAAGAGTTCGCTGACCGCCTTACCCAACTCTGGAAGCAAAACCGAGCCGAGGTGTACTATCGCGAGACGGTTGCCAGTGCCGAACAAGCCGATGCAATGCTGGCACTTGCCGAAGCAGTTCACCGGTATATTCTGAATGCCGCAACACTACGGCATGAATGCGTCTGCTCCAGTGAGCGATGTGAATGAGTCTGTCTCAAACAACCCATATATCCCTCCAGGACGACTACTCAGTGACCTTGATTCAGGTGCGCCGGAGATCCCCCGCAAACCCGGCGGGTTTGATCGGTGAGTGAGGAACGTCTACAAAACGATGAACGCAGAACTCGAGCTTCCAGCCAAGCCCGTGACTCCCAGTGAGTTTGTGCCACGACTTGCGGTAAGTACAGGGAGGTAACTATCGAGAGACGCGTCGACACTATGAATTCCGCTCCAGCCCGGCTGCACATATCTCTCTGAATGTATCGGGCCGTAGCCGGTCGGCTTCTGCGCGGTACGTTCCGATCATGTCGCTGGCCCACACGCGAACCGTCTCGTTCTCGCTCTCGATGAACGCGCAGACATTGGGTTCCCGATCCACGACCAGCACTGTTTCGTCGATGACGAACAGGTTGCATGGGACATCCCCGGCGTAACAGAACACGTCGACACCCGTGTTGAGGTACTCCCGCCACCGGCGAACGCGGTCCGGTTGCTCGGCGATGTAGGCCAGTTCGTCCTCCGTGACGACATGTTCAGTGGTCAACTTCCCGGTAGCGGCGCGGTCGCGCATAGCAATCTCGAATCCGAGTGGCGGAGCGATTCGTACGAGACAGGCGAACTCCGTGGCCTCGCGGAGCAGTTTGGCCATGTACGCGGCTGGTGCAGTTGCACTGTTCGAGTTGGGTACCCGGATGATCGCATCGCTGAAATGGTGGAGTCCGATCGATAACTCCTCCCTCGGGAGCCACTCTACAGCGTCTCCGAGGGCTCGCAGGGCCGTCATCGAGTCGGCAAGCGGCGCGAATTCGGACATAGCAAACTCACCAGCGGTCGTGGCCGTGTACTCTCCCTGTGTAGTTCGCTCAATCCAGTCACGCCTTTCCAACTCTGAGACGATTCGTTCGAGCGTCGATCGGGAGACTCCCGTTGCTTGTTCTAGGTCTCGCGACGTGTACGACCCTGACACGAGCGTATTGAGGATTATCACTCGATTCGCTGATCGCGCGAGATATGCGATGTCGGCGAGGCTGTCTTCCGAAGGTTTCTCACCCCGTTCAAGCATGTTTGGGAGTTCGTGTGCATAGGTATCAATGTTCATGCTATGGGCCGTGTCCTACGCTGTGAGCACACTCTCACAGGGTAAGGGGATGTCACTCGCTCCCGAGGTGTTAGTGGGGCTCTCGACAAACCGGCTCGATACGGGCCCCGAGAGAACTGACCGAACTGACGACCGACGAAAGATATCCATGACAACAACAGAGCCACTCGAGAGCACGACAGTCCAGACGTTTCGCGAGCAGTTACACGGGGAAGTACTCCAGCCCGACGATGAGGGATATGACGAAGCCCGCTCCGTGTGGAACGCGATGATCGACAAGGAACCGGCACTCATCGCCTGTTGTACAGGCGCCAGCGACGTGATCGCCGCCGTCAATTTCGCTCGCGACCTCGACCTGGAGTTGGCCGTCCACGGCGGCGGCCACAACGTCGCAGGAAAGGCGGTCTGTGATGGTGGGCTGATGATCGACCTCTCGCCGATGGACAGCGTTCGTGTCGATCCAGATGCACGGACCGCCCGAGTCGGTGGAGGGGCGACGTGGGCTGACTTCGACCACGAGGCGCAGGCGTTTGGTCTAGCGACGACCGGCGGTATCGTCTCCTCGACCGGTGTCGCCGGGGTGACGCTCGGCGGGGGACTGGGGTATCTCTCCCGGACGTACGGCCTCGCGCACGATAACCTCAGTTCGATGGACGTCGTGACGGCTGACGGCGAACTGGTACAGGCGAGTCCGGAGGCAAACGCGGACCTGTTCTGGGGGATGCGTGGTGGGCTGGGGAACTTCGGCATCACCACGTCGTTCGAGTTCGACCTCCACGAGGTCGGCCCCGAGGTGCTCGCCGGACGAATTATCCACCCGTATGAGGCAGCTCCGGCTTTCCTTCGCCGGTACCGTGATTTCATGCACAACGCGCCCGACGATATGCAGGCATATGCGGCGTTCATCCAGGGGAACCCGGCGATGGGCATGCCCGAACAACTCCACGGGGAGACCTTGGTCGGGGCAGTCGTGTTGTACTCCGGGGACATTGACGAGGGACGTGAAGTTATCCAGCCGTTGCGCGACTTCGGCGAGCCCGTCGCTGACATGGTCGGACCGACGCCCTACGTCCAGCATCAGCAGAGTTCCGACGAACTGTACCAGGAGGGCCACCGGAACTACTGGAAATCGCACTTCTTTGACGAACTCACCGACGAGGCGATCGATACCATCGTCAAGCACGTTGATCCGCTCCCAACGCCGTTCACCACCGTATTCTTCGAGTGGATGGGCGGGGCTATCGCTCGTCGCGACTCCGACGCGACCGCCTTCCCGCACAGGAACGCAACAGTGTCGTTCACGGTCGCCCCAAAGTGGACCGACCCCGCTGCCGATGAGGAGATGATCGAATGGGCTCGCGAGTTCTTCAATGCGACGGCACGGTTCGCGACCGACGACGTATACGTCAATTACCTCAGCTGGGACGAACAAGAACGTGCCAAGTCCGCCTACGGCGACCATTACGAACGACTGATCAAACTCAAGAGAAAGTACGATCCAGACAACCTGTTTCGGGTGAACCAAAATCTTGACCCAAGGGCTGACCGAGAAGGGTGAGACTCTCAGGACACCCCGGAACTGCGACGCTCAGAGCCGAACGAGGATTCAAAATTCGGAATCCGATCGTCTTCTGAGACGTACGCCTGACAACCGCGCTCTATTCCGCCGGATTGACCTAGTGATTTCTCTTCGCTTTTCCCCGGGTTGGCGTACTGAACCTATCCTCTGTAATCAGCACGCAGTTTCTGGCAGCTTCCGGAGAGGTGAATCACGGCTTCGGTAACGCCTTCTCCTGTACTTAGCATCAGCTCTCATTAATTCTGATAGCTAAGATAAGGTTCTCTAATCAGATCAGTTACTCCCTTGATGCTCCAATCTCAAGTTCGTCGACAGCCATAGCAGGCCGGCTATCGCGATCGATGAGACGAGCAGCAGCCAGTTGCCACGCATGTTCAGCTAGTTCAGGATCAGCCTGCACATACTGGACGCTGAACTCAGTCAGTGCGACAGCGATGAGGAAATCATCTCTGTATTCGGATTTAGGCATCGCCAGCATTGGCCGCATAATCACATATAGCACGACGGGCAGAATACTGCCAAAGAGTCACCGAGCAAGGTGGGCTCCGAACTATTTCTCTCAAGTACTAATCCCAATGCTATAAGTGAATAGATGCATACAATCAATATGGAAGCCGCGCTCCACGTAGCCGCGGGGGTATGCGTTGAAATGCCCCGGGTGTCACTAGCACCCGAGACGTGGCTTCCAGCCGCGAGGCTCGAAAGCCATGTTTCGCTTGCTTCTAACGGGATATAAACGTCCCGCACGAGAGTCGTATCGCACTCGAGTAGTCGTCAATCTCGACAGTCACCGTTCGAGGTGGCTATGAGCGAGAAGACACAGTCGGGAGAGGAAGAAGACCGGTCGCTACCGTCGTGTCCGTACTGTGGAAAGGCGGTGCTTCTGGTATACACACGCGGTCCGATGGAACACATCGCAGCGCCGTGTGGCTGTCGGGTCGCGTCACCTGACCTCTGAGGAACACCCAGTCATCGGTGTGGTTGGGATTACCGATACAACATATTTCGGATCGGCATGATCAACGCGATCTTGAACCCCATTCAGGAGTTAGTCTTCCGGCATCGTCACCCGCAGTTCGCCACTAACTTCGTAGAAGTAGCCGCGCTCGATCAACCGGGAGAGTGCATGGGTCGCGTCTTCGGGTTCGAGAGCCAATTCATCAGGACTGCAGAGAACCTCGAGCGCTTGCTCTCGAGAGATTGACTGCACGTCATCATGCGTAGCCGAATTGAGACTGTGCGTACAAAGGACATCGTAGGCGTCTAAGATCCACTCTGGAAGCGGTGGCCGTGGATCAGAGAGATTGTTCATCGCAACGTCGTACTCTACTCTTTGCTATTGACTTGCTTAAGAGTATGCCTCAGCGAGGGACAGGGCTGACGCCGTGAGGAACCACCCAGTCTCGAGGGACTCCTTCGAACAAACGGAGACTGCGATCTTACTCAAAGTTATCTCCTCACAACCAATTCACGGGCCAGAACGTTGTTTTTTCGCGCCTGACGGGTGAGGCGCGACGACATGTGCCTCGAGAGTACCATGAGTACAGATCGATCGATTCATCGCGAGCAGCAGGAGTACCACCACGATCGTGGCGACACCACCGACCGAGAGCAGCGGTATTCTGGTGATGTCGCTCGACTGAACGGGCACGAACTCATCGCTATCGATGAGTGGCTACCAGGGAGGGAACCGACTCCATACGAGATCGATCTCATCGACGGCTACGAGTACCGCACACGCTACTGGCGCTGCCGAAACTGTGGCCAAGAACGCAATCGTCGCGACGAGTTCAGAAACCAGTGCGAAACACCAGTACCATCAACACCACTCGAGGACGGTGGCTACTCGGTCGACGACCCACGGACTCGCCGTGCATTGAGTGAGGGCATGGACGTCCGCTTCGCCACTCTGGGCGCTCGCTATGAGGTTGTGAGTGTGAGTGGAAATACCTACGAGGTCGATATCGAGGGGGAGACGTGCACTTGTCCGGACTTCGAGTACCGCCAGCCAGACGATGGCTGCAAGCATCTTCGGCGTGTCGATCTCGAAATCCGTACCGGGCTGGTTCCCGCTCCGGATGGAACATTCAGTCACTGACAGTGGACGACCGAGTCGTTGCTCGAGACAGTTTGTCGCCCCAGAAGGGGTGAGGGGACTCGAACGGAGCCACCGCAGCAATCCATGAATATAGCTGATGGAGTAACAGCAGCACCAGACAGTGAACCGACTCGGTTTCTGAATCGAGGTATCGCCAGATGACCGACCGTAACGAGTGTCGACTGCCGACCTGTACAAGACTCCCCCGTAATCAAGCAGGATACACCGGACAGTTCTGTTCCGACAAGTGTGAGGTCCGATACGAGCACCTCCAGACGGACGCTCGAGACGCTGCTCAAGAGGACGCGTACTGATGCTCGAACAGATTGATCACCGTGGCAAGCGCTTCACGATCGATGACGCCATCGTCGACGAAATAGGTGACGAGCACTCTCGACGGGCAGGTACACTCGAGCAGCAGGCCCAGCGAGAGGCTCGCGAACTCGAGCGTGCGAGAGCAGTCGCTGGGCCAGCTGGTGCAAACCTGAGATGGTCGCCTTCCCTCTAAGTAGGGTGGATACCGGACTACTCCACCGGACGGACTGTGTCGCCTTCTTGGCGTACCCGGTCGAATTTCGCAAGATACGCGATCCTCTCTCGGACCTCATCGATGTCCAGTCCAAGATCAGCGGACAGTTCGTCGACGGTCATCGGTTCGTCGACTGCCTGGAGGACTTCGAGCCCGCGGTAGTATCGGTTCGTCAGCTCTTGGATGGGGTCCTCAATCGGCGTTGTCACCCCGTATCGCTCCTCAAGCTCGACCAGGGCTTCGTTCGCGAAGGTGGCGAACTGGTCGTCGCTGAGCCGATCGATCTGGGCTTCGAGTTCATCTCAAACGATGTCGAATTCGAGGCCAGCCTGCACGAGCATATTCATGTCCTCGATGTCGTCGTCACGGCCCGCGATCAGTTTGAACAGGAAGATATCCTCGTTACTGACCAACCGAACCGTCAATCGGTCGGTCGCGAGGAACGGCTCACTCCGGTCGCGTATCCCCTCGGTCAGCACGAGCTTGTTCGCGACCTGCTGGTTGAAGATGTCGAGACGGCACCCATCGTCGTTCTCGACGCAGCTGGTCGCACCCAGCGCCCGGTAATCGGCGTCCAGCGATTGTACCTCCGCATACCTAAGATCCATCAGGACAGCCCATAGCTGGCCGTACGCGTCGCCGTCGGCGACGACCAGGTCAATATTCTTCGTCGCTCCCTTGAGGTCGCGCAGCGACATCGCGCCACCACCGATCAGATAGACCGTAAGCGGGTCAGACAGCCCCTCCGCGATTCGCTGGAACTCGTTCTCGATGTACTTGCGTCCGAATGTCGGTCTCATTCTGGTAGTGGCACCTCGTAGTCAGCCGCCAATTCCTGGAACTCGTCCCACTCCGGGAGGCGGTCGCCGTCAACCTCGCCGTGCGTCTCGAGGTAGCGAAGCAAGGTGTCGATTTCGTCTTCGAGGCCATACTTCGCCGCTTGCTTTCGGAGGTCGTCCTCGTCGATGTCGACGTGAGTGAGCAACAGGAGACAGTACGAGCGGTGGCGGCTGTCGTCAATCAGCAACGTGTGACAGCAGAGTTCCGTCGGTGAGACTTCCCCTCCGTCCTTGGAGTAGAGGTAGTGGCGGTGGCGGGTCAGCAGAAACTGCAGGTCGAATGCCGCGAACCGAGCGAGACCGGTTTCGTGGAAGTGCTCCGCTTCGACCTCCGTCTCGGTCTGGGCGAGGAATTCATCGTGGTCCTCCCAAAGAATCGTCCCGTTCGGCGCGATTACTTCGAGGCGTTGCCGGTGGAGGTGGTGGGCCAGCTCGCGTGCGAACTCGTGGAGCCGATCGAAGTCGCCGTTGAAATCATAGCAGCCGTCGTCCGTGCCGACGAGACCGCGGTCGCGGAGTCGCTTGAGAACTCGGTTGACCGTGTTGCGGTAGTTGTCGCTTTGCGTGGCGATCTCGGAGACGGTCCGCGGCTGGTCGAAGTAGTACAGCACCTCGAGTGCCTTGCCGGTCAACAGCTCAGGAAAGTCGATGTGGGAGTGCTGACGGACAAGGTCCTGGTAGACTTCGACGGCTCGAGCATCTGAAGAGACGACCCGCTTTCGGCGGCCGTCGCGTTCCGTGTAGACGAGCCCCTTCTCGGCGAGGTCTCCGACGGCACGAGAGAGGTAGCTCTCGCTGTGGTCAAGCTTCGTCGCGAGCTCGGAGATCGTGTCGCCGCGTTCAACGATGGCGAGGACCTCAAGTTCGATGCGCCGGAGCACGGTGTAACATAGTACGAAACTTGTATATAAAGAAGTTTCGAGTAGTGTTACAGTCAGCAGGTACGGGAACCGGCGCCACCGTCTTAACCAACAAAACTATGGATTAGCGACCTGTGTTGGTTAACACGAGAGTAGCCGATGTCCTACGAACCCCCGACCCCACCGGCAAGCCTTCCAACGGAAATCGTCAACACGCTCAACGAGTCGACTCCGGAACGTCTCCGAGACGTTGCTACGTACGCCGAAGAGCTAGCCGAACACAGGGAACGTGAGGCTCGTCTCGAGAAGCCAGCAGATCAAGACGAGGTGGAGGAGCAACCAGACGACCTCCCGGACGACGTCCCATCGAAGGCAACGATCACAATCAAAGAGATCAACGACAACCGCTACTACTACTGGCAGTGGAGAGAGGGCGAGAAAATCAAGTCAAAGTACAAAGGTCCAGTCGATTCAGAGAACTAGTCATTGTTTGGGTGGGAGTGACAAGGAGACGGTGCTTTACTAGTGGGGAGAGTGTCCCATCATTCTCGTCCACTGATTTCCTTCACTGTCTGCTGATTCATATTTTCACCAAGTAGTCGCTATCGATCGTGGTTGGTGTAATGGAGTGTCGGCTTCCTCCCCAACCTCAAGGATCGGGGCATCCCCCTCGTAGCGCGGGTGAATTGCCATGGGTCAGCGCCATGGACAGCAGAGCAACCTCCGATCGTGTCGATAGTCGTCCCGCAATTTCTCGGAACTTGTCGTCTTCCCGTGCCAGACTCAGAGCATCGTCCCGACGTCGGTGTCGACGACATCGTCTGGAGCGACATTGAACACCTCGTGTGAGCGGAGCCCGCAGCGGGCACCGAGTGCAAACGCGATCCGCTGCTGAGTATCGGCGGCGGCCTCGAGGAACTGATCGACCTCGGTCTGGCTGAGCCAAACCTTCATCTCGTCTCGGTGCTCGTGCTGGTGTAGGTTCATATCCGGGATGCACGCTACTCGGTCAGTTTCGAGGGGAAATGGAAGTTGTTTCGGTGGTTCAGACGGTGGGATCGGGCCGATCCCGTCCGACTTTGGGATAACTCTCGAACTATTATTTCACCAAATTCGGTTTCGAAAGTGGAGTTACGCACGTGTGAACTGACTAAATTAAGCGTCGTGTTCAGATCACCTGATTCTATGTCACTGCAAATGAACTGAGCCACTAATAAACAATTCTTATGCGCGCCGAGTCGGTTCCCTGAGACAGAATGGTACGTGAAAGTTGGGGGAGTCGCGCCGGATTTATCTTGGCCGCGGTCGGAAGCGCGGTCGGACTGGGGAACATCTGGCGATTTCCCTGGATGACCGCGGAGAACGGCGGGAGCGCCTTTCTGCTGTTGTATCTGCTCATCGTCCTCGTCGTCGGGGTGCCGGGATTGCTGGCCGCATTCGTGATCGGTCGACGGTCGAATCGGAACCCAGTGGGGGCGTTCAGATCGCTCGCCGGGTCGCGTTTCTGGACGGCGTTGGGCGTGCTCTGTGTCGTCACCTCGATCATACTGATGTCGTTCTACAGCGTCGTCGGCGGATGGATACTTCGGTATTTCCTCGAGAGTGCGACAGGTGCCTATTTCGCGGATCCCGAAACCCACTTCGCGGCGATCAGCTACGGTGCCGAAGCGTTCGGCTACCAACTCGCCGTTCTCGCGGCCACGTCTCTGATTGTCGCCGCGGGGATCAGACGCGGCATCGAGGCGACGACGAAGGTGATGATACCCGGTGTCGTCGTGTTGCTCGTCGGACTTGCGATCTGGGCAGCCCGACAACCCGGCGCCGTGCAGGGATACGAGTTCTACCTCGAATTCGACGGTGCCTACCTCGCGGAGAACTTCCTATCGGTACTGGGAGCGGCCGCCGGCCAAGCGCTGTTCACCCTCTCGATCGGCAGCGGGACGATGATCACCTACGCCTCCTACATCGACGATGACCGCTCGCTGCCCCTCGACGCCTCGGCTATCGCTGTGTTCAATCTCGGTATCGGCATCCTGGCCGGACTCGTGGTATTCCCGTTGCTGTTCTCGTTCGCGCCAGGCCCGACTGAGGGCGGCCCCGGCGCCCTGTTCATCGGAATCGCCGGCGCGTTCGCAAGTCTGCCCGGCGGGCGACTTCTCGGCACAGTCTTCTTTCTTGTCGTTCTCCTCGCAGCCCTGACGAGCCTAATCAGCATGCTCGAGATTCCGGTCTCGTTTCTGGTTGACGAGTTCGATCTCGAGCGGGCGACTGCGACCCGGGGGCTATTCGCGCTGGTCACACTCACCGGCGGCGTGAACGCGTTCAGCCCCGCGGTGTTTACGCTGTTCGCGGACCACCTCGTCGATCTACTCTTGGTGCTTGGCCTGACCGGGTTCATGGTGTACACGGCCTGGGTCCTCGGTCCAGCCGCGATCGACGAGTACCTCAAAGGTGCGGGACAGCTCTCGCGCCCACTAGTGGTCCCGTGGCGATACGCAATCGGGACCCTCTTCCCAGCGTTTCTCCTCTTTACGTTCTACGCCGACGTCACGGCCCTAGTCGAGATTTCAGCGGGAACGGGACTGTTGTTAGTCGCGGCACTGCTGACAATGATGGCACTCGTCTTAGTGGCCCGCCGTTCCGTCTCTGAAAACCGACCGCAACCGAGCGAGAGTACGGACTGACTGAGACAAGTCGCTGTCCGGCTTTGGACGAACTCTCGGACGGTGATTTCACTAAGTCTAGGTTCGAAAGTGGCGTTACCGGCTCTGACGGCTTCGTTGTCATCCAACCGAACGAAGAAGGATCCGTCACCCAGAGTCAAAACCAGCAAAAGACTATAACACTTCGTCGGGAGAGGTGACAACATTCTGGGACAAATACAGGCAAGTCTCTGTTTAGTATTCGCAGGGCGGTGTTCACGTACTTCCTCGCGTTTCTCATATCCCTCAGTGTATGTAGCTTATTGATAGAGATAATGCTCACTGAATGATGTGTACTTCGCCTGTACTGACCGGTAGGTGCGTCTGCAGACATACTTTTCCGCCTCGGAACCACGCAAATATCTACGGCGAAAAGAGTATTCGCGAGTGCAGCACTTGTGTCTTGACCATAGTGATTCTGTCCTGTCCGTGGAAATGATCGGCTGCGGCGAACCACGGTCCGAGTCGGGGGAGGAAGCGGTGGTTGACTGGAGGATCATTGCTCAGATGAGTCACTTGGCCGGTTGAACCGGCGGCTGACGAGTCCGGCGACGCCGTCGAAGTAGCCGGTCCCCCACAGGGCAACGAGCAGTGCGCCGATCGCGTTGTACAGGAGATCGAAGACGATGTCGCTTGTTCCGTACTGGGCTAGCACCGGTTCGCCGCCAACGACGCTTGCTACGCCGGCGGAGGTGAACTCCCCGATCTCCCAGAGGACGCCGAACGCGAGGACAAAGATGAGGATGAACACGAAGCGGAATTCGCCGGGAACCGTGACTGACTCGGCGGACTGATCAAGTGCGTCAACGACAGCGTATCCGACGCCAGCAACAAGTGTAGCCGAGACAGTGTGCGTCACCGAATCATACCAGCCGAACATCTCGTAGGGACCGAGTGCGCCGGCCGCGTGGAGAAACGCAGCCAGTGCGATCCAGAGTGCAAGACCGGCACCCATCTCATGAGTGAACTCGCGCCGTATGAGGGCTGGCAGGAATGTAAGGGCCAGCGGGATAGCAGCGTTCACAACCAGCCCGAGATTGACCGTGACGAGCGCATAGCCGACGATGATCAATAACAGGCCCTGGATCAGTCGGACAGCGTGCCAGCACCGGCGCTCGGAGAGGCCCAGCACGGTGTCGGCATCGCTGTCAGCCGTCATGACGGATCACCCGACTGGCTCCGATTGCCGACGCTGGCGGTATCATGTCGGTAGAAGTAGATTACGAAGAGGACGGCGGCGAGTCCGCCGAATGCGGTGGCATAGATGAGATCCCACATCAGTTCGCCCTTCGTCGTGAGAAATGATGTTGCAAAGGCGACGTCGGAGGCCCATTGGGCGATCACCCAGAGCCCGGCGACAGCCATCGTTGCGAGCATGACGAATGCAACGGCAAACCGTGCGGACATTTCGATCGGTGTGAAGGCATCAAGCTCAACAGTGACGAGTAGCGCGATCGCGGCGACGGTAAGGAAGCCAGCGATCGGGAGTGTGCCGTACAGTCGAACCCAAATCGGGATGGCGGCCACTGCCAACACTTCCCACGGAGGCATCACCAATGCGTCCCGTCGCATGATCGGTGGGACGAACGCAAGGGACACAATCGCCACTGTGAGGGCCGCCCAGAGAAACGAGCCCTGCCAAACGGTCGCGATGGCAGCGACGATGATCGAACAGACGATCAGCCAGGCGAGTGCCGCGTTTATCCGTTCGTTCTCAATAAGTGATTGCAGGACTGGCATATTCTGCCCCTCACAGTGATGTATTGGCTGTCGGTTTGGTCCCTGATGTATCGATACCTGTCTCAGTCGGACAGCTACCGATCACTGTCGGTTCCGATTCGGTCTCACAGGTTCGCATACGGATTGGTTAGACAAATAGGCAGAAACCGATATGGCTTTCATACGAAGCTCGTCAGCTACCTCAAGCGTCTCGGCGTCAGTAAGTTCAGTCGTGCCGACTGTGACCGTTGTGGTTTCTTCTTCGATAGCCTGTTCGAGCAACTCTCGATCAATACCAAACATAAGGGCGGCCCCGACTGCTACAAAGATCAATCCACCGAGCGCAATGAGGGCTCCTAAGAGCCAGTCAACGACTCCGGGAGTGGGATACTAGACGTCGTGGATCGTTCCACGTTCGGACTCTCCGATGGCGGAGAACTCATGACACGTTGTTCTATCATGGTTCCGACACTTAAATGCCGTATTCATCCCTCAGAGGACTGAACGAGGTCACCGTGATCCGCCCAGGATTCCATTGCGCCGACTGGGTCTTGGGAAAAGGACAGGCCGTTACCGAGGAGCGGGATCCCCTTCGGAGACGGTGGGTCCTCCGTCTCACTCATAGTCATATCTCCCTGGTGTACCGTCTTAATCCTATTGCGCCGTATCTGGAGTGAATTTATTGATACTAGCTCTAACAGAACTAGCTGATCCTCTGCTGGTCATTCAAGCGTCTGAAAAGCTGTCCCGCCACATGGGCATGTATAGCCAGTACCAATGAGTCTGATCTCACCAGCGGACACGTCTTCTCCGCAATCATCTTTTTCCGAACGCCAACCGTTTCCGGTCCCGGGTCTATATACAAGTTCAGGGGATTCCCCGGTTCAGCTCCGGATGTTACTCGGGAGGAGGTGCGGGGTGTTTTCACGCCGTTCGAGCGGCCAGCGACACCGATCACTGCCGACGAAGTCGCCGATATGCTTGACTGTCCGCGGCATACTGCACAACAGGGTTTAGAGAAACTTGCCGACAGCGGAAAGCCTATCGGATCAACCTACGTGCCGAGGCCGCCCGGTATTGGGTAGTAGGGTGAACCCGTTCCGCGGGTGAGAAAGCCCGAATCTGACAAGGAGCAGTAGCTCAGCTTGGCAGAGCATATGGCAGGTGATAGGCCGACGTGAGAGTCGACCGCCAACCTCTATCGGGTGACGGCTGAAGCGCTCAGGGAGGTCGTCCCTCCGAACGCTATGGAGCCTGCCTTGGTTCCCGGGTTCAAATCCCGGCTGCTCCATCTGTTCAACAGACAGGGGTGAGGACAATCAAATCATTAGATAAGGTGAAGACAGCGGCAGGTGACAGTGGAGCAGAAAATATCCCCGAACTCATCGAGTGGGTGAACGGCGCAGACGTCACGAACCCAGCCCATGATGCGTTCATTCACGGTGTCGGTGCGGCCATGGACATCATCGCTGACAGGATGGAAGAACTCCTGCCACGATGTGAGGACGGCAAGCTCCACAACCTGGACGAGATGACGTTCCACCGGGCAGTACCGTCAGAACACCGGGAATGCGAAGACTGCGGGGCAGAAATCCGCGGCGACCAAGCGGTGCGATACCGACAGCTCATGCTACTCATCAAACAGCAGTTTGCGGACTGGCAGCTGGAACCAAGTGCCGGGTCGCCGGTAAAAGAGGGTGATAGCTAATTACCGAGAACGAACCGTGGAAGGAGTATGGGTACAGCCGCCGTGAAGTATTCGTCTATGCGTATATGGCGTTCATCCTCGGTGCCGCGTGCATGATCTTCCTTGTCGCTATCTTCGGAACCAGCGATCCGACTGTAGACGATACTCCGGTGGACAGTACGACCACAGCCATGCAGATTCCGGATGGAACGGTCACCGAACAGGTGATCACGGCCTCACTGGACGAGGATACGGTGGATGCGTTCTGTGAGAAGCACGGGTACCGGGCTGGATACCCGACTACGACCACAGGAGATCAGTATATGATTACCTGTTACGATGATCAGGACGGGCAGCGCGTCCGGAAGGCGTTTCCCATGTTCAAGGACTTCGCGGACTACGTACAGGGTGATACGCGGTGAAGGTATCGTTCGAGATCACCGAAAAACAGGCGACTGCTGTCGTGGTCCTCGCGGTAATCGTGTTCGTCATCGGTGCTGCGGTGGGGGCAGCAGAGAGGCAAGAGAAGTTGCAATCAGATGGCTGGGTCAGCCCTGATGACTGGTCCTGTATGATTCTCCACGGAGATCCGGACGGTGACAGTATCATCAAGTTGTTCAACGATTCGATGAGCTTCCACAAGTGTGCAACGTCCGACGATCACCGGATCGTGTCAAACGCCGCATTTGGTCTTGAGACCGGTGATAGCTGATTTTCAACGACAACGATGACGACGAGTACGATCCATCGGACATCTACGAGCCGAGCAACCCGTTAACCATCAAACCGGAACACATCAAACTGCTCCGCCAGATGCGGGTCAGGTGGCACCCTGGCGAGTTCGGTGCACCGGAGATCAATCCCAAGCGGCCGTACGGTGACAGCTCCGTCACCGACAGCATCCGTGAGATCACGGAGATGGAGAGCGCGGACGATGAGTGGTGCCGCCAGCTGCATCGGGAGATGGAGGCCATCCTGTCTGTGTGGCTCCGGTACGGTGAACTCTCGCCCGGTGACGAGATTTGTTATCCGGCAGCGGACGGCGGGTACACGTATCGGTGGATGCCGGTCGAGGAGTACGAGGCGGAGAGCGATGAGCAGCGACTACGATGAGAACACGCTAGCGCAGGTTGTGGCGTTGATCGATGAGCACATAGACGCTGCGAAGGCAGTCAAGGAGAAGTACGATTCTAATACATCGCAGTTCAATGGCGCTCATCATCGGCAAGCGGAGTTACGTGGACTGAAACACGAAATCGCACACCGATTCTTTGGTGAGGTGAAGTGGGAGGATGTCGACCTCTGACGACGAGGACTGTGCATGTGGCGGCGACGAGGACCATGAGTACCACGGGAAACTCGTGTGCTACGACAAGAAGGTGAAATCCGGTGAGTAATACTGGTGAATTGGGATGACGGTGAACGCTTATCTCAACTCGTGTGGTAGCGTATAGCATGACCTGTGAATGGTGGCCCAGTTGTGATGATGAGGCAACCCACCGTGTTGAGATCGGTAATTTAGAGTCTGGTGCAGTGACATCGTCCTACTACTGTACTGGACACGCTGAACGCAGAATCGACGAACTCGATAAAACGGGCATCCTCGAGTTCGCCGGAATAAAACGCTTCAGACAACCAAATAAGGTGTAAATGGATCAGCCACCTATCAGATAGTGGATGTGACGCGATGCTTCTGTCGGTTGAAGCGGTAGTAGCCGATCGTCCACTGGATCGGTGTGATAAGAACAGCAAGAGCGATGAGAAGACAAATAATTGTAACTATTCGGCGTGATCTGGCGACTTTGACACCGTTATTGCGCTGTGTTCCTCTGGCCATAGGTTCCCTCTCGATGCACTTCACTCAACTCACTCTCTCCCCTGATGTGGCTTCATAGCAAGCGCTAGTTTCTTCTATGCTCTGTACCATGTTATATGTTACCACCTGTGTTCCGGGCGAGACCGCGACAATACTGGCCCCCGTTGAAATTCTATTCGTTATTCACCAAGTTGACGGGGCCATCAACGACGTCGCGTCGAATGCAACCGCATACCTGCACCGGGACACGGAGTTCATTGTAACCGTCGTCGCGCGCTGGGAGGGTCCGACGAAAGACGACCAGTGCATCGACTGGGTACAAGAGTGACACGACCTGCTCGCTGAAGGTGCGACGGGCGGGACGTACGTCAACTTCGAAGGCGATCGTGAAGGTCGTGAGCGGAACATATATGGCGAGAACTCCGACCGACTTGTTGAGCCGAAAACGAGTACGACTCGGAGAATCTCTTCCGGTCGAATCAAAACGTAAAGCCAGCAGACTAGGACGAGAGTAGTTTATAAAATTTCCGTAGTCAACACACTGCGTTTCTGTCAGTGTTTGCCCTTCGCAGGCGGTTCACGATCGAGGTGACTCTGGTGTCGGGGCGAAGAACTGTCTGACCTCGTCAGCAACAGCCTCGGGGGTGTGGATAGGACCCATATGTCCAGTGCCGTCAATTTCGCGCACTTGGGCGTCAGTCACGTGCCTGGCAACGTGGTGGATGCCGTTAATGAACCAGGGATCCGATCGGTCCCCATGCAAGAGCAAGACTGGCGCGGCGATCTTTGTAAGTTCAGCTGCTTCGGTCGGACTCGTCCCGGCTTCCTCGTCGAGGCCTTCAACCTCCTGCAAGAAGACCTGGACGTTTTCCGCGCCCCCCTCACTGAAGGCCGATAACATCGCTTCGTCCATCTCGTCCAGTTCCTCCTCGGTGGAGACCCACTCAAAGAATGACCGGGCCGCGTCAACCGGACGGTCAGCAGCGGCCAGCTCGCCCAGGCGTGTAACCGCGTCGGTCAAGTGTGCGAACTCCTCCTCGCTTGTCGCCTCTAACACGGCTGGCTCGTAGGCGACGAGGGCGGACACTGAGTCGGTGCGTTCCGCTGCACCGAGTACAAGCTGGCCACCCTGAGACCATCCCAGTAACCCGGCAGGTTCGCCGATGCTCTCAATGAACGCTACCACGTCCTGTATTCGACGATCGGTCGAGAGGTCGGTACTGTGGCCGCTCAATCCCCTGCTTCGCAGGTTCATCGTGTAGCAGGTAAACCGATCAGTGAGCAATGGTAACAACGGGTCCCAGACGAATTCGCCATCACCCATAGCACCCGGAACGAGGACCAGAGGTGGTCCTTCTCCATGCACGCGTCCGGCTATCTCGGTGCCGTCATCCGAAATAGTCCGGTGAATTTCCGTTTCCTGGTCTGTATCTGGTGGTAGTTCGTCCATGAAGTCACTCACCCGTAACTCGATACGGTAGCGAATAACATAGATGCATCTCGTGACAAATGTGCACCCTCTGACCAGGGTGCAGCGTCTGATCAGAGACGACGAATTATGGATCAGCCCGCTGGGCGTGCACGTCGTTGATTGGAACGGTACTCCTGCACCGGAGTCACCGAGCACGCCGGAGGTTCACATCGACTACGGCGTACCTGGTCAGAACAGAAGTAACTGAATTTGCGGTCTATGCTGTGTGATCAGAATGGCATTAGTACTTTTCAGAGCTGATAATACTGTCTTCATCCGATCATGACGCTACTGACAGTTGTCGGCGGCTATTTGAATCAAAAATATTGCTGCCGTGCCTAGTGAAGATCACGCATCCATCAGCTGCTGGGTGAGTGCGGTGTCTTCGTAGCCGGTGAATTCCTTCACTCTCCCGTCTTCCATGTCCATGACGTGAACGCCAGGGACCTCGAAGGTGTCTCCGTCTATCGGAGTTGTGCGGTGTTTGCCTTCCATGACGATGGTGTCTTCGCCATCGATAAATCGGTCGACAACGACCTCAAATCGTTCAAACTGGTCGTCAAGTGGTGCAAACACGTTCTCCATCACGTCGTCTGTTCCAGTGTATGTCCCGCTGGCGAGCGGTGATCCCTCTGGTTCGGTCCACGTGATATCGTCAGCGAATCCAGCCAAGCATGTCTCGAGGTCGCCTTGATTGAATGCCTCGTACAGTTCTTTGACAATTTCGACGTTGGTTTTCTCTGTTGTTGCCATAGTCGCCTCCGTGTGTGGTCCACTCGCAAGGGTAAATAATCATAATATACCCAACAGGAAGGTGTGAATAGAGACACTGACCGCTATTTTATACATTCGTTTATATCATTGGAACCTGACTGCTGATAGCTTTCTGCGTAGCCGCAGTAGAGGATGAATCGCCACTGGAGCTGGACTGCTATCTACCGTGTCAGTAGTGTTCGCGCCACCTGTCGGGGATGGTCTGAAGTAAGGAACTTTCGGGAGAATTCGTGCAGGGAGAACTCTGAACGTTCAGAACCTTCGCTTACCGGTTCGGCGTATTATATGACCGACGACACCTCATTGGCAATACGCCGTACAACGGATTCATACCGGTCAAATATATTTTCATTCTATTCTTTTATATATAGAATTAACCGTAATTCCTATACTTCAGACAGAGGGCTGGGTCCGTCAGATCTGTGACTTCTGCAGATGTGTCTTTTGTAGTGTAGTGGGTAGATCAGGGTATGTACTTGAACGATAGTTTCGAACCGGTCAAAATGCGTGAGGATGGTTTTTCCGAATGCAGGGACTGCCGGCAGACGTTCCCGACTGATCAATATTGGCTGGAGGAACGGTGTCCGCTGTGTGATGATGTAGTCTGGCCGATTCCGGTAGCATCACGGTTTGAAAAGGATGATGTCATGGAGGTCGTGGATGGTGTGTTTGCAGGTGAGATGGGCAGGGTGCAGCTGGCTCCGCAGCTAACCCAATAGTGTTTTATCAGCGTTTTTGAAAGTAGAAGATACTGTGGTCACCGCTGAGATAGATAAACGACATGGTTATCATCACCCCATACCTGGAAGATATGAGAGTTCGGATAGTCTGTAACGGTCTGATCCCTCCACCTATCATGGAAGCCACTGATCCCTCCAATCCCTCTGCTGATACAACAGCTGCATTCGAACACGACCTCCAGGACTTGATCCTTACTGCATTCGGTCGTGGCGCAGACATTGAAGACACATGGAATATCGCATCTCCCGTTTCTGATGCCCCGAACTGGTGGGTGACCATCGAGAAACGCCCCCTAGAGGAACGAACGTACGAACCAACGTTCCTCGAGGAACAGGAGTAACTCGGGAGGCATTACTGGTCTCGATAACAGTCCAACCCGCCGAAAACGCTGAATGTTAGTTTTCTAGCACCTTTCCGGGATAAAAAGGTTTATGTGTAGCCTTAACATGCTCCGAGGTAGACGTACTTTGCTGAAGGCGCTTCACGAGAGCTAACCGGTCTGGACGTCGCATAAGTATAGTACACCCAGCCGACCTATGATGCCAACAACTCGAGACACGAATCAGCCGAAGGACGACCGTCGTGAGATCACCCCGACCCAGCTGTTCACAGCCTTTTCGCACGAACGCCGACAACAGACACTGGCATATCTGGCGCAGAAACCAGCCGCAATCGCACTCGGCGACCTCGCTGAGTACATCGCGATCAAAGAGGAACAGCCATCGTATGAGTGGTATGAGCGGGTGCTCACCGATCTCGCGCACTGTCACCTCCCACACCTGCAGGAAGCAGAGCTGATCTCTTACGATGCTGAAAGCGAAATCGTGGAATTAGCGGTTAAGCGGAGTGTTGTAGCGCCCTACCTGGAACTGGCTGGATACACTGACGCGTAGGTAGCCAGGATCCTCATCGTTGCTACCAGTCCTGTTTAAATGATCAATTGGCTAGATTGTCCGTAGGCAGATCCCGAGTAAGAGGGTGAGGACGGATAGGACAGGTACCGATCACTTGGTACTATATTCAGGGTAATTGGATGTTCAATCCCTATTAAATAGCGTTATTGCGGTGTATGATAGTGAAAGCGGTCGATGTCCAGTTGCGGCCACTTATAAGCGAGGTTCTGACACTTCTGGCGTTACAGGTATTCTGATTGATGACGGTGTACGGTCCGTGCCGTCTTCGAGGTATTCTAGCCGATCGAATCCGAGGAGAGTAAGACGCAGGAAGAATACTTTACACCGGAGAATCAGGGAGCATAGTGCTATACAGGAGACTGAGTGACCGACACGCACCTACCGGTTCCCCCGTATGCATATCTGACTGGTCGGTGTAGGTCATCGGGCATGACCCCAGAGACTCCTGATGGGACATTTTACCGGTCGGCCGACTTTGATGCGGTGGCACCGACACTGATCGAGGGATTACCGGGCCACGGACTGGTGGCTTCGATCGCCGTCGATCAGATCACCGACCAGCTGGGCCTTGATCAGTATGGTGCAATCCGGTCCGATACCTTGCCACCCGTTGCTTCGTTCACGGACGGTCTGGTCCAGGACTCGGTACGCGTCTACGGTGGTTCGGATCCTGATATCATGACGCTGCAGAGTGATGTCCCGATACCGGAAGACGCGTTCTCCGATCTCAGCCAGTGCGTACTAGAGGAACTGGACGAGGACTTCAGCCAGGCGATCTTCCTTGCTGGTGCACCGGCCCAGTCAGAGGACCAGCAGGGTAACGTCGTCGGCGTGGCAACAACCAATGACCTGAAGACGGAACTCGAAGAGGCGGATATCGCACTCGCAGAGGAGGACGGCGCTGTGAGTGGTGTGACCGGCGCGCTCATCAATGCGTGCTATCAGGCGGATGTTCCGGCAGCGCTGCTGCTCGTCCGGGCGGACCCACGGCTCCCGGATCCGGCCGCGGCCCGGTCCGTGATCGAGAACGCGCTTGAACCGCTTGTCGAGTTCGATATCGACACCAGTGAACTCCAGGAGAAAGCGGAGGAGATTCAGCGCCAGAAACAGCAGGTCGCACAGCAATTACAGCAGGCGCAGGGCCAACAGGAAGAACCTGTCCGAGGGATGTTCCGGTAGGAGAGCAGCTTTATCTCGGGAAATTATGCTGTTTCCGGTGTTTTTGGTTACTTGATCGCGTACGTTGCGATCTCTGATCCACCGCATGCCGGACAGTGCTGTGTTCGCTGATCCACAGTCGTTCCACAGTGCCGGCACTCATAGATCACGTCCGCGTATTCGGGTTCATCTGGGCGTCTCGGTTCCTTATCTGTCGAAACCGCTCGTTTCAGTAGCTCCCAGCCCCCCATAGTGAATCACTCGTGCCTGTTTCAGCAGTAATGCCGAAAAGCGTTTCGCTGATCTGTCTACTCGCCGTCCTGCGATATTCGTTTTAATAATACTGGGCGGCGTTTAGACTCAGATGTCTTCAGGTGGCTCGGTGACGCGGAGTTCGCTGTCGACCTCGTAGAGGTAGCCATGGTCGATCAGGCGCGTCAGTGCATGGTCAGCATCCCCCGGTTCAAGCCTGATCTCGTCAGTGGATCGCAGCACTTTGATCGCGTCGTCACGAGGGATCGCCAGGACGTGGCGCTGACTTTCACCGTGGTCCTGCCCGGTGATGTGATCGCAGAGGATAGTGTATGCGTCCAGCACCCAGTCGGGAAGTGGTGGACGGGGATCGGTGGCCAGGGACATCTATCAGATCACCTGTCAACAGACCGTTCCAGACGCTCGGGCTTAACTATATCCCCCGATCTGGCTGCTAGCACTGGACTTGTGACTGTTCACAGACTGACAGAGTATGCATGATGTCACGTACTAGTATATCAGATTAGCATGAGACCGCAGCACGATTTCTTAATCTAGAACTGCTCGCGAAACGCATGTTCAATATAGAGTGAAAGTGTAGCATGGAGCAAGCATAGATCTTACCACTTTACGAGGATGCCCGTTTGATGGAGGGATCCTGTTATGCCAGAGAAACAGAGGGATCTAGTCCTCAGTAATTCGGACGATTCGCGTCGATCCTTCATGAAGAAGGGTGCGCTCGCGACAGGCGCACTTGCCCTCGGTGCATCGGGAACTGCGACGGCGCAGGAAGACGACGGAGTCTTCGGCGATCTTGACGACGCATGGAAAGCGCTCATTCAGGTCGATAACTTCCATCCGAACGCCCGGTTCACGTTCGTCTCAGGGGTTATCGAGTGGTCGCCGAACTACGGCGATGTGCAGGACAGTTGGTTCTCGGACTACAACACATACCAGATTCGGTGGCTCAACACCGACGAGGTTGTCCCGTTGTATGTCGCACACGACGCAAATATCGGCGAGTACGACGAAGAGCTTGGATTCATCCCCGACGCCGATGACGACCAGAACCAACCGCAGTTATTCGAGATGAACCAAGAATGGACCCCATTCAGCGACAACAACCGGCTCATCACCGTCAACGCCAGTCCGGTTGGCGAGGACGAGGAAGACAATATTCTCGACACCGAAGACTGGTGGCAAAACACTGAGTAAGCATTGCGGTGTCACCCGCCTCGGCGACGGATTGATGCTAATTTCTCATTTTCTTCACATCAGACAGTTTACATTATCTTTCAATAGAAATCGAGCCAATATCAAATTATAAGCAAACCAGAGCTCTTGAGACAAACAATCGCTCAGCATGCATCTCTACTGAGCAATCCTCTGTTGCTACCCCTGTAACAAGGAGCCAGGTTACTCCTCTTGTGTTCACAGCATCCTTTTCTGTGGCATTCGCCGATTCAGAGGCAATGAAGGGAGGGGAACGCACTCGACTCGTAGCAGTGTGCGAAGACTGCGGGTCAATGTATGCGGCTTTCAAGCGGCCGAACGGTGAGATACGACCGATCGGGAACCGGAAGGGGTGTGCGTCCTGCGAGGGAACAGCGTTCAGGCCACTCCCAGCGTTCTTGGACGAAACCAGAGAAGCGAATGCCGACTGACCAGTACCTCCCAACTCCTGTTACCACCGGTCGTGTTTAGTTTGTAGCATTGTGCCAGACGGCGAAGGCTTGGAGCCACGATTCAGCTGTTGACGGTTGTGCGTGACTGAAACAGTTTGAGAACGAAGAAGTACGTCGTTTTATCTCACGGAAGA